>JAAZKQ010000579.1 GCA_012799755.1 Lentisphaerota bacterium
CTGCGAAACGATGGACAATATGGACATTATGGACACGATGGACGACAACACCTGCTCGCCCGCCGTCCATACTGTCCATAGCAGCTTGCGGGAACAACAATTATCAACGAGTGACCGCCTATCTCGCCAAGCCATAAAGGACCGGGCAGGCGTTGTTTTTTGCCCTTGGCAGATTACATTCACTGTTTCATTTTTTGCCGCTTTTTTCAATTTGGCGGCCTTATCCCGCAGCCTTGGCCACCCCTTACGACCAAGGCCGGTTGGTGATGACAAGCAGCGAAAGGCATAGACGACCATGAGTGCATTTTCTGATTGGCAAGGCAAGGCGAAGGACATCATCATTGGTGTGGCCTCGGACCATGGCGGTCTGCCTAAAAAACAACTCCTGATTCCAGCCCTGCAGAAAAAAGGCATCAAGGTCGTTGATCTCGGTCCCTATGCCCTTGATCCCGATGACGACTATAGCGACTTTGCCGTCAAAACCGTCCAAGCCCTGCGCCAGCAGGATATCACCTGCGGCGTCCTCATCTGTCGCAGCGGCGTCGGCATGTCCATCATCGCCAACCGCTTCCATGGCATTCGCGCCGCACTCTGCGAAACGCCTCAGAAAGCGCAGCTTAGCCGCAGCCACAACGCATCCAACATCCTCGTCACTGGTGGTGACAGCATGAGCGACAGCAACTTCCTGGCCACCGTCGAAGCCTGGCTGGCCACGCCGTTCTCCTACGAAGAACGCCATATCCGCCGCCTGCGCAAGGCCGAGACTCTCACCTACGATCCCAATGCCGCCCTGAGCGCCGTTGATCCCGAAATCGCCGCCATCATGGGGCGTGAGCAAGCTCGCCAGCGCCGCGGCATTGAGCTCATCGCCTCGGAGAACTTCGCCAGCGCCGCCGTTCGCGCCGCCGCCGGCTCCGTCATGACCAACAAGTATGCCGAGGGCTACCCCGGCAAACGCTACTACAACGGCTGTGTCCACGTTGATGAAGCCGAGAATCTCGCCATTGAACGCGCCTGTAAACTCTTTGGCGCCGAGGCCGCGAACGTCCAGGCGCACTCCGGCAGCCAAGCCAACATGGCAGCCTACCTCGCAGTCCTCAACCCCGGCGATACTGTCTTGGCCATGCGCCTTGACCACGGCGGCCATCTCACCCACGGTCATAGCGTCAATTTCAGCGGTCGGACCTACAACTTCGTCGGCTATGGCGTCTCACCTGAAACCGAAATGCTTGACTACGATGACATCGCCCGCCTCGCCCGCGAAAACAAGCCCCGCCTCATTCTCGCCGGCGCCAGTGCTTACCCCCGCAGCATTGACTTTGCCCGGCTCCGCGCCATCGCCGATGAAGTCGGCGCGCTGCTCATGGCGGATATGGCGCATATCGCCGGCCTCGTCGCCGCCGGCATCCATCCCAGTCCGGTGCCCTACTGCGATATCGTCACCTCGACCACCCACAAAACCCTGCGCGGTCCCCGCGGCGGTCTCATTCTCGCTAAGCCCGACCTGATGAAAAAGATCAACTCACAGGTCTTTCCTGGCATCCAGGGCGGCCCGCTCATGCACGTCATCGCCGCCAAGGCCGTCTGCTTCCATGAGGCCCTGCAGCCGTCCTTCGCCGCCTATCAGCGCCAAGTGGTCAAAAATGCGGCCTGCTTGGCCGGCGAACTTATGAACCGCGGCTTCCGTATCGTCTCCGGCGGCACCGACAACCACCTCATGCTCGTTGATCTACGCCCCAAAGGCGTCACCGGCAAGGCCAGCGCCACTGCCCTCGACAAGGCCGACATCACCGTCAACATGAATCTCATTCCTTTCGATCCCGAAAAACCCTTCATCACCAGCGGCATTCGCATCGGCACGCCGGCTGTCACCACCCGCGGCATGAAAGAACCCGAAATGCGTGAAATCGCCCGCCTCATCGCCAAGGTCATTGACAATATCAATGACGAGGCCATCTACAGCATGGTCCGCGATGAAGTCGCAAAACTCACCGCACGCTTCCCAATGCCCGAATTCGTCTCCGAATGGGACAACTGATAACAATGCTTCCGCGTTACAGCGGATAGAAAGCAATCAGACGGATCGGGCGGATCATTCTGCGTGATCAGTCCGATCGGTCAGATCAGTCTGCTCAGTCTGCCTCCGTCAGCCCCCCAAAAAAATAATCTGCGCTAATCTGCGAAATCTGCGGATAAAAGAAAAAACACACCCGGCGGCGTGACTTGCCGCGCCGGCGGCAAGACAGGACGCCAAAAATCTGCGCTAATCTGCGAAAGCTGCGGATAAAAAGAAAAAACACACCCCGGCGGCGTGACTTGCCGCGCCGGCGGCAAGACAGGACGCCAAAAATCTGCGCTAATCTGCGAAAGCTGCGGATAAAA
>JAAZKQ010000580.1 GCA_012799755.1 Lentisphaerota bacterium
CAAGATCTATATTGGCTCTTATGTGAAGAGCATTGGGCGGATCAGGCGGATCAGCAGACGGATCAGGCGGATCGGGTTGTATTATCAGTTTTATCGGGCGGATCAGCAGACGGATCAGGCGGATCAGCAGACGGATCGGGCTTTTTGATCAGGCGGTTGGATCAGCGAAAAACCGGCGGCGTGAATTGCCGCGCAGCAGCAAAACACGACGCCAAAAATCTGCGCTAATCCGCGTAATCTGCGGATAAAAAACCTTCGCGCTTAAATACGCCGCCCCCTAATCCGCACTAATCCGCGTAATCTGCGGATAAAAAACCTTCGCGCCTTGGGCGGCGTGTCAGGGTCATTTCTTGAGTAGCGCGTCCATAGCGGGGTCGGGTTGGGCGCCGGCCTTGAGCGCTTGCTGGTACCACTGGCGGGCTTCCTCAAGCCGCGGCGGCTTTGAGGTGGCCATGAGGACGGCGACGTTGTAAGCGGCGTTGCCATCGTCGGGCTGGAGGGCGACAGCTCGCTTGAGCTGGCTTTCGGCGGCATCGCGCCAGCCGGCGCTGAGCAGTGCCATGCCGTAGGCACGGACGGCGTTGGCGTTCTTGTCGTTAACGGCGACGGCACGGCTGAGCATGGATATGGCCAGATCGGGTTTGGCTTGGCGGACCATGGCGGTGCCGAGAGCGAGAAGAGTGTCGGCGTCATCGGGATTTTGCTTGAAAGCCTGCTCCAGGTATTTGATGGCTTCGGCGTCATTGCCGGCGTTTGCTGCGATGATGCCCAGACGTTGCAGGGCTATCTTGTTCTGGGGGTCATTTTCCAGTGTTTGGCTGTAGAACTCCTTGGCGGACGCGGCGTTGCCGGCGCGCTCCGCTTCCAGCCCTTGGCGGAGGGCCCGATTGATGGCGACTTTCTGTTCGCGCTCCTTGGTGGCCCGGTCGGTTTCTCTGCGGACGATCTCGGCTTCGCTCTTGACGCGCTCCTGTTCCAGGCGAGTCAATTCCGCAGTTACCTGGATGAGTTTGTTCTCCATGTCGGCGAGGTCTTTGGCGCGCTGTTTTTCCTTGTCGGCGAGGGCTTTTTCCAGTTCTTGGCGCTGCTGTTGTTCCTGTCGGGTTTGTTTGGTGAGTTCATTGAGTTGCTTCACCCAGGCGACTTTTTCCTGTTCGGAGCCGGCCATGGCTTGCAGAAGCTGGTTTTTGGCCATCAGGTCGCGTTCTTTGGCCATGAGTTGTTTGTCTTGTTCAAGGAGTTGCTTGTCCTTGTCCTGAAGGCGTTGGTGCAGGGCCTTGACTTCGTCTTGGAGGGCGCCTGAGCCGGCGGCGCTCGTCGAAGCGCTTTCTTTGCTCACTGCGGGCAGGTTGGGAAATGCCGCCTTCATTTTTTCGGTGCGCAGCTCATCTTCGAGTTTGGCGACCTGTTGTTTGGCCATGCTCAGTTGCACATTTTGTTGTTCCCGAGCTTGTCGGAGCGCGCTCAATTCCTGATCACGGAGTCGTTTTTCCGACGTCAGATCGCGCAGCTGCTGTTCGAGTTTACCGGCCTCAGCTTTGGTCTTGGATGCCGCGGCCAATTCGCTTTCCTGGGTACGTCGTTGCTGCAGCAGACCGGCGATGGCGCCTTCCTGTTGAATACGCAGGGTGGTTTCGTCCCGGAGCTTTTTTTCCAGCTCATCGCGTTCAGCGCGGGTTTTCTTTTCGGTTTCAGCTACGGCGGCGAGTTCCTTTTCCAGCTGTGCTCGTGCCGTTGCTTCCTGTTCCGCCTTGCTACTGCTGGTCGTGAGTGCTTTTTCGAGTTCGCCTACGCGTTTGGCGAGAGCCGCTTCTTGTTCATTTTTACTGCGTAGCGACTGGCTCAGTTTTTCTTCAGCGAGGGCCTTGCTGGCCGTCTGTGCCTTCAGTTCGTCGCGTTCCCTGCGGATTTCCTTTTCGGTTTCTGCGGCGGCGGCGACTTTTTCCTGGTATACAGCGAGTTCCTTTTCCAGCTGTGTCCGTGCCGTCGCTTCCTGTTTGGCTTTGCTCGTGCTGGAGGCGAGCGCTTCTTCGAGTTCGCCCACGCGTCTGGTGAGTGCCGCTTCTTGTTCATTCTTGCTGCGCTGCGACTGCCCCAGCCTTTCTTCAGCGAGGGCCTTGTTGGCGCTTGCTTGTGCTTCCAGCGCTTGGATTTTTACGTTGAGCTCGGCGATGGTGTTTTTGTTCTGCTCAAGGAGCGCGAGTTGAGCTTGTTGTTTTTGTTCGCTGGCACTGAGATCGGCTTTGGCCGCGTTCAGGTTGGCCTGGGCGGCTTCCAGCTCGCGTTTGCTGACGCTGTCGCTTTGGCTAAGCGTGGCGATTTTTTGCCGGCTGTTCGTGAGTTCCAGCGCGGTGGCCTGCTGACTGGCCTCGAGTTTGCTGAGCTGCTCCTGGCGGCTGCTGAGTTTTTCATTCAATTCCGTCAGCTGTTGCGTCAGTGCCTTCTTGCTGTTTTCGTTGTCAGTGATGACCTTGGTCATTTGGGCGATGACGCTTTCCTGGCGGGTGATCAAGGCCGTTTGCGCCAGCAACTTTTGGGCTTGGTCGGCCACTTCCTTGCGCAGAGTGTCCAGTTGGGCGTCACTTTCGGCGATTTTCTGGTTGAGGGCCTTGCTGCTGTCCGCACTGGAGCGTTGCTGGAGGGTAAGCGCGTTGACATCGGCGACCAACTTGAGGTTCTGGGTTTCGGCCTGGGACAGCTTGCTCTTGGTGCGTTCAAGTTCACCGAGGAGATTCATGCGGGCTTCTTCGAGGGTGATGACCTTGGCGCGGTCGCCGGCGAGTTGCTGTTGACTTTCGGCGAGCTTGCCGGCCAGCTGTTGCGCCTGGGCTTTGGCCTCGGACAGCTGAGTGTTGAGGGCGGCGACTTCGCCGCTGAGGGTCTGAATTTCCTTGCGGGTGGAGTCAGCGCTGGCGCTCATGCTTTGTTTTTCGGCTTCGCGTTCGGCGCTGATGCGTTCCTTGAATTGGCGGAGGGTGGCGAGTTCAGCGGCCATGGCGGCTTTTTCCTGCTGGAGGCTGCTGCTGGCCTGGGCCTGCTCGCGGCTGCTTTTCTCAGCGAGGGCCAGTTTGGCCTCCAGGGCGGCGAGCTGGATGGTCTGTTTGTTAATGGTTTCGGCTTGCGCGTCAAGAACTTCCTTGTTGGCTCTGGCGGCGGTATTCAGGCCGTTGAGTTGAGTGCGGGCATCATCAAGTTGCCGGCTTAAATCGCTTGCCTGGGCTTTACCGGCGGCAATGGCGTCACGTTGTTGGGAGCTGGTGCTTTTGAGGGCGTTGATGTTTTCCTGAGCGGCTCGCAAGGCATCTTCCGCCTGGGTGAGCTTGCCTTGCAGTTCGGCGGCGGCGCTGAGTTTTGCCAGCTGGTCGAGGGCTTCCTTGAGTCGCAGGTTGAGGCGGACAGCCTCGTCTTCGAGAGTTTTCTTTTCAGTGTTGAGGGTGGCGACGGCTGTTTCAAGGGCCTGGGATTTTTGCGCGGCAGCCTGCATGTTCCCCAGCGATTCGCTCAGGGTGCCGACGCGGGTTTTGAGTTCGTCAAGAGACGACGTGAGCTGCTGGATTTGTTCTGCCTGACGGCCGCTGAGGGCGATGAGGTCTTCTTTGGACAGCTCGGAGGTGTCGCTCTGGTACTTCGCTTCGAGCTTCTCAATTTGCTGCCGACAGTAGGCAATACGATACTTGAGCAGGGTGGGATTCCAGTTGGGATATTTCTGCTGCACATTTTCAAAAATGGCCAATGCCTCTTTGTAGAGACCGGTGGCGACGACCACGTTGTTGTTGGCGACGGCCTTGTCACCGGACTCCAACTTGACGTAGCCGGTCATCCATTCGGCGCGAGCACTGTCCTTTTCATCGGCGGCAAGCGGCAGGGCCGTCAAGACCAGGAGGGCCGACAGCAGGAGGTTGCGGAGGGGACGGGAAACGTGGGTGCTGGTGCTTATTTTCATGACATCCTCGTTGGCGTAGAGCGCTGGACTATGGACAGATAAAAGACGGCTGAATGGCCTTGACGGGAACGACCAGCCTGGCTCGGCAGGGTGGGCATGCGCCGGCATGCAGGACCAATTAAATGTCAAATTAGTACGGAAATGCAGTCCCTGCAACATGCCGTGAATCTTTTTCCAGAAAAGCGAGAGGGGCGGGCTGGGTGGGCTGGGGGG
>JAAZKQ010000581.1 GCA_012799755.1 Lentisphaerota bacterium
GGGCGTGCCCGCTCAGCGACAACGGACAGAGAGTAGAGCGCCCTGGGCAACTCAGCGCCAAAGTAATAGCGCGCATCCGCCTTGAATGACACTGCGGCCGCCGTTGTCACCAACTCCTCCCGGGGCGCCAGGCTCACCCGCACACGATCCGGCACATACTCGGAAACCAACAGCCGACAACGTCCCCAAACGCTCTTGTCGTCAAGACCGAAACGCAGGCTGTAGGCCCCCGTCCGCGCATTGCGCGGAATGCGCACGGGACAGGTCACAAAGCCGTATTTGTCACTACTCAGCCGTTCCGTGCTGATGGCCGTCCCCCGGGGGTCCAAAACCGTCAGCAACACCGGCACCTCCGCCATGACCCGCAACGCCCCGTCCTGAAAATCCCGCAACCAGGCCGACGCCGTCACCGTCTCGCCCGGACGGCAGACACCGCGCTCCGTATACACGAAGGCCGTCGGCCCATACTGGAATCGCCGCCCGCTATTGGCAAACTCCGCCAAGCCATGCTCGCTGCTTCTATCCAGCGCCACATAGCTGACTTCCTTGTCCTTCTGGACAAGAACCATGCCGGCTTCGTCCTCCGGATCAACAAAATCCGGCGCGTAGTCCAGCAGTGCGATGCCCTGCGCATCTGTCCGGCCTTCCGCCATGGGCACATTCTTCCGGCTGAATAGCCGGACCTGCGCAGCATTAACGGCGGCGCCGTCACTTAGGCGCCGGACCACGACCCGCGCCTGGCGCCCCAAGTCGTCCCGCGCCACCATGATCGCCAAATCGCTGATCACCAAGTGAATATCGTCCTCAGCATAGCTTTCCCCACCTGCGGCAATCTCCAGCTGGTAGGCGCCAAGCTCAAGTCCCGGAAACAGTTCGGAGACATTCAGGTCCATGGCGACATACTCATTGGCGGGCAAAGCCAGTTTCTTTTCCACCTCGCCCACCTTGCTCGTATTCCATCGTCCCTGCCAACTGTCGCCGCCGAAAGGACTCAAATTATTCGGATGGTAGCGGTACAGTCGCACCCATAACGATGAGATGTTCCGCACCCTGATCGGCAGCGTGCACGCAGACACCGCGCCCGTTGCATCCACCAGCGGATAATAAGGCCCCTTGCTCAGGAAACGACAGCTGGGACTGCTGCTCGGTGTGCGAACGTTGAAAACCGCATCCGCCAACAGGGCTTCGCCCTTGCTGCTGACCAGCCCCTTCCGAAAGGTCACCACGTAATTCGTCTCAGGCATAAAGTCGCCCGACAAATGCCAATAGGGGCCATAGCCGCCACGGATAGCCAGCTTGGGCACCTTCGGCGCGATATCCACCGCTGCCGCTACCTCTTCAGGAACCAGCACACCGCCCTCGCCGCTGAACTTCACCTGAATGCTGTCGCTATTAGCCAAAGCATTCACTTCCAACACCAGCAACCGGGCCGGAACCGCAGCAGCCTTGTCGGCGACGCCCGCCGCAGGCACCATGCCGGATGTTCCTTCCACGACCGGCACCGGCGACGGCGTCCGTCCCGCCAGAATATCGTTGACCAGCTGCCACTTCTCCGGCCGCTCGCCGGCCAGTGCCTCAATGCATTCCATCAACCGGCCAAGGTATGCCGTCCCCCCGGGCCCGAACTCATCCGCATCAGCCGACTTGCGCTGGAAGAGCGGCCATGAAAGCGTATAACCAAGCAACAAATAGACATTGATTACCAGCGACAACGACAACAACAACGCCCAAAAACACCGCAATTTCTTCACGCCGCACCCCCAAATTCAGTCTTCATTACACTCACCGCTTCCATCACACCCACTCATCACCGCCAATTAACACCAGAGCCACAACTGCCAGGATGACCAGCCACAGCGCCGGGAAACCAAAGCCAAAATAGACACAGACCGCCGGCAAGAGCAACAACAACGACGCCAAGTTCCCCTGCAGACTCTTCACGCGGATAGCCACAAGCACGCTTTGCCCGGCTCAGCCGCCGGCTCTCAGACACGCCAACGCGTCAATTGTCGCAGCAATACAGACAATTTCACAACGACAATACTGGCGCGTGAATTGGAGCCGGGCATGCTTTTTTTACCGACCGCCCCAAGATTATTTTCCCTCGCTGCTGGGGAGCAGGCCGTGCAGCAAAAACTGGCTGAGCTGTCTTTTCAGGCGGGCGGTGTCGGCCTTGTCCATAGTCACATTGAAGCGTTCGCAAAGCTCCTGGAAGATTTTTGCCGTCACATCCACCGCCGCCCCGGCCTCCAGATCGCCCGCGCTGCGCTCCCTCCGCACCTCCACCTCCGGTATGTAGCAGCGATGCTCGCCATTGGCCGAGCCATGGGCAATACCGGTCAGCAAGGCCTCGTTGGTATTGCCCAAGCGAAAGACCAGATTCAGGATTTCCTCGGCATAATTCAAAC
>JAAZKQ010000582.1 GCA_012799755.1 Lentisphaerota bacterium
CTTTCAGTGTGCTTGCCCCGGGCTGGTATGTTTTGCGCCTTCAGCGCTTCTGCCGCTTCGCGGCGACGAAATGCCGCGAAGGCAAAAGGCGGTTTTGCTGAGGCACAAAGCGCTATGAAAAATAATTAAATGAAGAGCATTGGTCCCCTGAGTCCAATGTGTCATTCCCGGCAGTCCCGCGCGTCCCGGTTGTCCAATCCATGGGATTATGCCTTATGAGTCGTGAGTCCTCGCCCCGGCGCCGCTGCCAATGAGTTCCATCGGTCTCAGGCGTCCCCCGGGACCGGCCAATATCAATGGCTGACCGCTTACTCAGCTGCACCACAAGCGCGGAAGTTCCTGTTGCATGTTGGCGTCGGTGGAGTATTTTCTGCATAGCTAATACACCGGCACGGCTGGCTGCGGCACTCCACCGGCTGCGCTGCCCGACATTTGTCAGCGCAATCTTCACCGGTTTCGCAGTTGATAGCCTTGGCGACAAAGGACATTCCTTATGAAAAATATGCTTCCGGTTCTGCTTCTGCTCCTGTGCTGCTTGAACTTGTTTGCCGAGGGTGAAGCGCCCCAACTTGCGTTGCCGGCGCCACCCCGTCCAGGTGAACTTCCCGCATGCCCCGTGCAGATTACAAACGCGGGCGTTTTGCAGCTCGGTCGGATTTATGATCGCTCCCGGCAGGAAATACGGGTGCAGTTTCGTCATGCCGGCGAAGGCGCGATTCTGTTTCGCGTTGCCCGCTCGACCTGTCCTTGCATTACCGTGCTGGAAGCGCCGCTGAATCTCAATCTTTTTCCCGGTGACACCTTCAGTCTCCGGCTTCAGCTTGACGCAACAACACTAGCTCCTGGCCCCTTCACCCGCCATGTCATCATTGACTTCAGTAACTGCGAAAGCCTGCGCTTCGCAGTTCACGGCGATTGTGTCCAACCGCTACGAGTGTCGCCGGGGCTGGAAATGGAGCTGGGCAGCTTCGAGGGCGTTGACGTGATGTGGAAAAGACATTTTGAACTGACGACGACAGCACTGGCCGGCACAACTCTAAGCTTCGTGGAACCGGCGGCGAGCGAGCGTTTCGAGTTTGAGCTGAAGCCCTTGCCCCATGGACGCCAGCAGCTGGAAATTCGTCCCCGCCTGCCGCTGCCGCTGGGAGAATTTCACGAGCGGGTGAATGTCGGGGTCAATGGCTTGGAGAATTACAGCGACTTGCAGCTGATGCTGCACGGTCACGTGCGCGGTCGGGCTCTGGTGGTGAAAAATCCGCTGCTTGAGTTTACGCAGGCCGAGCTTGCCACCGGGGCAGTACAGCAACGTGAGCTGGCAATCATTCGCGTTGCTGCCGAGGGCGCCCAGGGCCGGGGGCGCCGCCGCCTGATGCCGGCCAAGCGGCGGAGCGGTGAACACCTGGTCGTGGTGGATGAACAGCGGGTCGGCACCAAAGTTATCTTCACCAAGTTGGCCGAGGAGCTGAGTGTGCAGCCGGCGACGGACATCACAGTCGAGATGCTAGCAGAAGAGCACCAGCTGCTGCTACGCCTGAGTTTTTCACCCGCATTCTGGCAGCAGAAACCCTTGCCGACAGCTTTGCAGTTGCGCCGCGGCAACGAGTTGCTGGGAGAGCTCGAACTCCTGGTCAAATAGCGCCATGCGCACAATTTTTGTGCGTACTCCTAGCCGAAAAGCACACGCTCAGGCTACTGGGCGCGTTCGCTGATGAGCCATTGCCGCGGCGTGATGACGATATTGGGGTGTTGGCGCAGGAAGGCTTCGACGCAATCGCGGGTGTTGATGCCGCTGTCGCGGCAGCGCGCGGCGTCGGCGCGGATAATGCCGGTGAGCACGGGCAGGACGCCTGAGCCGGCGGCGGTGTGGCTGTTCATAGCCAGGAGCAGGCGCCCCGTCGGAGCATCGCCGGCGGCGCCGCTCTTCGCGTCCTCAGCGATCAGCGTGGCTTTGCCGGCGCCGTCAATGCGGCAGGAGCGTCCCCAAAGGCCGCAGAAGCGGTAGTTTTCGCGTTGGGTCCATTGTTCGCTGACGATGGCGGCGAGCTCCGCCGGAGTCACTTCAGCAAGGACAATGGTGTTTTCGTAGGGTACGAGCTGGAAGAGATCGGCTACGGTGACAACGGGGCCCTCAAGACTTTTGCTGGATAATTTGCCGTGGATGACGGCGTCGGCGCCGGTAACTTCAGCGATGGCCTGGCAAATGAGTTCGCTGGTGGCGCAGTTGACGCCAGGGCGGCCGCCGGCGCTGATGGGTGCAGCCAGGGTCGAGAGCA
>JAAZKQ010000583.1 GCA_012799755.1 Lentisphaerota bacterium
GAGCCGTCGGCGGCGCCAGAGTCAACGACGGCCGGGCTTGGCTGCAACGCGATTTTGCCGCCGGCGCACCCGATCTGGTCTGCATCTGGTACGGCTACAACGACAAAACCAGCGGTAATAGTAGAGACTACTTCCGACAAAGTATGAGCGACTACATTGACCGCATTGCCGCCGTTACCAAAGGCAAAAGCGCCGTGCTGCTTTTCGCTACCGCGCCCGGCACGCAAGGACGCTTCCTCATGCTGGACGGCTATGCCCAGACCATGCGCGATCTCGCCGCTGAGCGCGGCCTGCCCTGCTTTGACGTCCACGCCCTCCTTAAAGGGCTGGGACGGCAGAACCTGCAAAGCTACATGGCCGACATGGCCCATCCCAACGCCCGCGGCCAGCAACTCATCGCCGACCACCTCGCCGAATACCTCGTCGCCCAGGCCGGCATCACCACGCCCAGACCGCCAGCCCCTACGGATTTGACCGCCAATGACAAAATCGCCTGGGACTTTGAAAGCGCCCCGGCGGGCTGGCGGCTCGAAAAGCAGGCGAGCATCAGCGGTGACTTCGCCGGCGATGGCCGCCGCGCCCTCAAGCTCTCCGCCCTGGAAAACAACCCCGACCATATCCGCGCCTGGAGCGAGGTCATTCAGGTCGAACCCGGCAAGCGCTACCGCGTGTCATCCATGGTGGCCAACCGCCTGGCCAGCGGCGCCTTCGGTCTTTTCGTAGCCTCGCAGGACGATGGCGCCGGCGGCGCCACCATCAGTTTTGAACCACAAGCTATCTTCCGCAACCGCGGCGAAGCAGACAAGTGGTCTCGAGAAGAAGGCGAATTCACCGCGCCAAAAAATGTCACCAAAGTGCGCCTGCTCTTCTGGATTGACAAGAATTCCCACGGCGACATCTACTTCGACAGCCCGCTGATTGAACGCGCCGACTAAGCCGCCCGCCGCCGGAGCAGCTATAGCGGAAAAAGGTTCCGCTCTGTGTTTTTGCCTGCCAACGCACATCGCCCCATGGTGGTCATTTTGCGACCGCCATGGGGCGATGTGCCGAGAACGAGAATGGGATAGGCAGGGGAACGCGAGGGTGAGGAAAGGGCCAATGGCTCTTTCCGCCCCCTCGCAGAGTCTACTATACTCAGACCCAGCCGCGGGCCTTGACGGCCTGGGCAACGCGACTGATGGCGATTACGTAAGCGGCATCACGCATGGTGATGTTCTTGCTCTTGGCCATGTCGTAAACGGCCAGGAATGCGTTGGTCATCTTGCTGTTCAGGCGCTCAAGCACTTCGTCCTTTTCCCAGTAGTAGTTCATATTGCACTGCACCTGCTCAAAGTAGCTGCACGTGACACCACCGGCGTTGGTAAGGAAGTCCGGCAACAGGAAGATGCCGCGCTCATTGATGACTTTGTCCGCATCCGGCGTGGTGGGGCCGTTAGCGGCCTCGGCAATCACTTTCACCTGCTTGCTGATCTTGCTAACCGTCGCAGCGGTGAGTTGGTTCTCAAGTGCGGCGGGTATCAGGATGTCAACATCCTGCGCAATCCAAGCGTCGCCGGGAAGAATTTCGTAGCCCATGGCCTGCGCCTTGGTCTTGTCAATGCTGCCGTAGGAATCCGTGATCTTCACCAGCGCATCAATGTCCATTCCGTCGGTCTTACGGAAGGTATAGGCCTTCTTGTCGCCGTTGTCCCAGCAGGAAATAGCCACAACCTTGCCGCCAAGCTCACTGTACTTGCGCACGGCATACTGCGCCACATTGCCGAAGCCCTGGAAGCTCGCAGAGGTCTTATCAATGGCGATGCCGAGCTTCTTGAGCGCTTCGCGCAGTACGAAGATGACGCCGAAACCCGTCGCTTCCGTGCGGCCCAGTGAGCCGCCCATGCCGACAGGCTTGCCGGTGATGAAACCGGGATAATGCCCACCGTGAATGGTCTCGTACTCGTCAAGCATCCACTGCATGTGCTTGGCGTTGCTCATGACGTCAGGCGCCGGCACGTCGCTGACGGGGCCGACGTTGCGGACCAGCTGCCGCACCCACGCCCGGCACAGGCGCTCCTGTTCCCGCTCAGACAGCGTGCGCGGATCGCAGACGATGCCGCCCTTGGCGCCACCGAGAGGAATATCCACCACCGAGCACTTCCAAGTCATCCACATGGACAGCGCACGAATAGTATCAACAGTCTCCATGGGATGGAAGCGAATGCCGCCCTTGGCTGGGCCACGGGCATCATTGTGCTGAATGCGGTAGCCCTTGAAGACCTTGACGCTGCCGTCGTCCATGCGCACGGGCAGGGTCAGATGGTACTCGCGCATCGGCTGGCGCAAGAATTCGCGGGTGGCCGCATCAAGGTCAAGCATGGCGGCAACACTGTCAAACTGGGCTTGGGCGGTTTCATAGGGATTGTAGGCGGAATCACTCATCATTTGGTTCCTTTACTTCCGATTGCGCAGCACTAGAATCTATTTTGTGATCAAAAAACTGAGCGGAAGCGGACGGCAGGAAAAAATCGCTCGGGACCTTTTCGGATGACCTCACGCCAAGGTCCACCAGATCACACGCGGGACGGGGCGGCGCCGGCTGCTGGCGGTCGCACTGCGTGCTCTTGTCGTTTTGCGCTCGTCTTTCGACGCGAAAAAAAACAAGCTAAAAAGTTATCATCTGGAGCCATTCTTGCAAGTGTCCAACGCCGAAAAATCATAGATTGCTCACGCGATACCCCCCAACGACGCGGAGACAGCCCGGGCGAAAGCGCGAGAAGTTTTCTCGCGCCCCTTGCCGAGGCAACTATCCCCGGCGGCGAGTCCAGGCGGCGATCTTGGCTTCAACGGCGTCGGCTTCGGCGCGGGTGGTCACGCCGGTGACGGCGCTGATCCAGACGCCCTCGGGCGCCAGCTGGGTGAAGAATTCATCAAGGTCCTGCGCCGGCACGGGCTCGACATAGAACGCCTTGCCCTTGCTCTGGATGCGCTGATACACCGGCATGGAGCGGCGCCAGCCGCCGTGACCGGCGCCCGGCACCCACTGAATCGCCTGTATTTCCGGGATTTCCAGCAATCGGTCCAAGTAGCGCAGCGCCTGCGGTCCATCAAGGTGGTAGATGCAGTGATCCATGTGCTGACATTCGCGGATGATGCCCGGAATGAACAGCTCCTCGAACATCTGATCGGAGATCATGCAGGAAAAATCGTTGGAGGGAATGTAAAAACGGCCCCTGCCAACAGCCGGCAGCCACGACGCGCTGGGCATGCCCACCCCGCTGAGCAGATCGTAGAAATAGTCGTAAAAAAGGAAGAAATCATCGGTCACTTGCTCAACGAGTTTTTTGATGCCCTCGGGGTTGTCAATGGTGTCCAGCAATAACTCCTGCGGATCACGGAAGGCCGCGATGGCATCACCGCCGGCATGAATATCCGTATAACCGACAATGAAGTGGCCTTTGCCGACCTCAAGCAGCGCGCGCGTCATCTCGTCGAGCTTGCGAAAAGCAAAGCTGTTCATGTCGAAGGCAATGCCGGCCAGCGATTCATCTGACAAGTCCTTGAGAATCGGGCGACTCCAGGTGGTGCTTTCGCCGTATTCGAGTTCGCAGCCATAACAGGCC
>JAAZKQ010000584.1 GCA_012799755.1 Lentisphaerota bacterium
AAATTGAAGCGTTGTTGCTTCCAGCCCGGCGTGAAGGCGGCGATGCTGATGCTGCCGATGAGAGTTCTGCCGGCGTAGGCTACGGTGATGTTGCCGGCGGCGTTGGCAGTGAGCTGCCAGTTGCCGATGGCGGTGCTGACTTCCTGCGCGGAGAGCAGCGCGGCGCTGAGCAGGAGGGGCATGAACAACTTTTTCAACATGTGGATTCTCTCCGGACTGGGGCTAAGCATGGTTAAGCGCCTGCGGCGCAAAGAGAAGCGTTTGCGGGATGATGTGCCGCTGCGGGCTGGAAGCCCGCAGCGCGGTTGGGAGATGGGGTGATGTGGGCTGCCCCTCGGTTTTCCGAGCGGCCAACCTGAAAAATCTGCGTTAATCTGCGCCATCTGCGGATAGAAAAAAGCCCTTGCAAGCAGCTGGGTGATCAGGGATTGATGATTTTGACCTCGTAGCGTTTGAAGGTCATGGTCGCGGGCTCCCGGCCGGGAATGGGTATGGCTGCCTCGAGATCGTCTTCGCTGGTATTGACGGCGATGACGGTTTGCTTGCCGCCGATGGTCTTGGCCCACCATTCAACGCGGGCGTCCGTTTTGACCTCAACAGTGCCGCTTTGGGTGTTGCCGGGGGCGAGGATCAGTGGCCGGAGATCACGGAGTTCTTTGACGACCGCGCAAAGGGCGTCCCACGCGTGGGGAACGTGGGCGACGGTGTAATAACAATGCCCCTGGTTGGCTGCGTACCACCACCACCACAGGCCATTGACGGACTTGACGACGCCGACGAAGGCGGCGGCGCGCATCCAATCGGCGTCAGGTGCAAATTGAGCGGGATCAACAGGCTTTTTTTCCCGGATGGCTTTGGTCTGACTCTGGTCGTAGCAATGGATAAGGAGGGTGATGGGCGAGTCGTTGAGCAGGAGTTCGCGGTGGCTGGCGATGGTTTTGACGATTTGCGCGGGCTTGTGGTAGCTCTGGGTCCAATGGGTGTCCCAAGCGCACCGATATTTGTTCATGTTCTTTCCCCAGGTGGTCACTACCACGGGATGATAGGGGTCAAGCTCACGGATCAGCTCAGCCAGGCTGGTCATCAGCGCCGGCGAGACGTACTGCTTAACGTGTTCCGGCTCGTCATACAGATACCAACAGAAGAGACCGGGATGATCCGCCAGCGCGCCGACGCGTTTGGCGAGGTGTGCGAAATTGCCTTGGATCAAGCCGCAGCCGCTGCCCGCGCCGCGGTCAAAGCCGATGAAGGCCCGCAGGCCATTGGCGGCGCAGGCGTCAAGGTATTCACGGCAGGCGACGTCATCCTGGCTGCCCTCCCAGCGGTAGGTGTGGACGACTTCAAAGCCGCCGTCCTTGATCACCGGCATATCGTCCGACTCTACTCCATAGATGCCCAAGGGGAAGATTTTCCGGCCGTTTTGGTTGTAGTTGCCATCGCTGTCAACAACCACGGCGTTGGCCGGCTTTTCCGCGTGGAGCAGCCAGAGGGCCTGCTCGGCGCGGTTGCCGCTGGGATCGGTGGCGGTGACCTGCAAGGTATTCAGGCCGCGCGGCCAGCCGCCGGGCATGCTCAGGGTGTAGGCGAAGCGCTTGTCGCCCAAGGCGCGCGGGGCGCTGACGTTGACGGCTTGGTTGTCGCCGATGCCGGCGAGGATGGTCGGCGCCTGCGCATCTTCGTCACTGACGATGAGGGTGACGCCGCCGTCCGGCGCCGTGACTCGCCAGGCGCGACTGATGATGATGGGCGGCAGGCAATCGCGTTCCACCGGCACGTCGTGGGTAAAGGACCATGGCTGCATATCGGCGCAGCCCGTGCTGGCGACGCGCCAATGCCAAGTGCCGGGCGGCAGCGGCTCGCGCAGTTGCCAGCTGGTATCAATGCCAAGCTCGTAGCGGCGGGTATCGGCGCCGGCGGGGAAGGCTTCGTCACGAGACAGTTCGAGAACGTAGACGTCAACGCCGGCCAGGGGCGACCACTTGAATAATGGCGCATTGGTGGCAAGGACGGCCTTGGGCTTGGGTTCGAGCTTGATCACTTGGTGGACGATTTCGTGCATGCTGAAATCGTCAAACCAGGCTTTGCCGGCGCCGCGGAGGGTCAGGAAAACGGAGGCGAAACCGGCATTGACGGGAGCGCGCAGCTCCTTGCACTCTTTGAGCTGCCAGTCCGTGGTGCCGTAGACCTCGCAGGCGTACTGGCCGGCGGCAAGCCATTTGCCGTTTTTGTCAGACCATTCCACAATGAGACCGGCGCCGACGGATGACATCCTGCCTGGCTTGGCCACGACCTCCTCGGTTTTGACGAAGCAGGAAGCGGCGTAATACCTGCCGCCGATGACGGGCACCTGCCGCGTGATGTAAACCTCTTCCGTCATGGGGTCATTGACGGTCAGGCAGGCGGACTGTTCGCCGGAGTGGACCTTGTCGCGGTCGAGGCTTCCCGTTTTGCCGAATGACCAGTTGTCCTTGCCGTCTTCGAAGCCGGCGTTGGCCAGCGTCATGGGCGCTACGCGCTGTTGCGGCATGCGCAAGCGGCGCTGGCGCTCGGCGGCTTCGGCCGGGGCGAAGTCCTCCACGGCGAGCTCCACGGTGCTGGCGATGGTTTTGGCTTCGTCAGCCACATTGGTTGACATGATGTAACGGATGTTTTTTTGGGGGGTGCTGCGTCTGTCTTGAAGCATGAAGGGAAAGGTACCTTCCGTGCGGGTGAGGGTGTAGCGATGCTCGGGCAGGTCAAGGGTCAGTGTGCGGTGCGAACAATTGGAGAATCTTTCTTCATCATTGACGCTGATGGGCCGGTTATCGCCGTAAAGGAAGACCGCGCCTTCGTCGGTCTTCAGGCTTTCCGGCGGGATGTAAATGCCGAATTCGACGGGGCCCGTGGGCTGGGCAAGCATATTGAGGGCTATGCGCAGGGTTTTATCGGTGAAGGTGAGGGTGAGCTTGGTGTCGGCTTGTTGATCCTGCTTGTGCCAGGTGAAGGCATTGCCGTCGCGAGTCATGGCGGCATTGTGGA
>JAAZKQ010000585.1 GCA_012799755.1 Lentisphaerota bacterium
GCTGCCTCTGCCGGAGGATGCCGAAGCGGCGCTGGCAGAAATGCCGGTCAAGAAGCGACGACGGCGCCCACGCCGGCGCAAGCCGCGGACGGATTCCAGCGAGTCAATGGCTGAAGGCGGGAGTGGCGATGCGGCAGCCAAACATGTCACGCATCATGAAGATCAGGACTGAGGAGAAGCTGTGGCGAAGTTGAAGTACATCATCCTGGGCGGAATTGCCATCATCCATCTGCTGGTGCTTGGCTTCATGGTGATGACGCCGGATAAAGAAAAGCAGCAGGCAGCCGGCAAAACTGCCACCGAAGCCGGCGCGCCGGCAGTTCCCCTGTCGCCGCCGGAACCCGCAGGGTCACTCTTCACGCCCTATGCGCCGGATTATTTCACCGTAAGCAGCCGCCCTCTGCCCAAGACGATAGAAAAGCGGACAGGAGAAATCAGCGCCGGCGCGGTGGTTGACTTGACTTCACGAACAGTGTATTGGGGCAAGCACTTGCTCCAAGCCTACCCAATGGCCTCCATGACCAAGATGATGACGGCCTTGCTAGTGGTCGAAACTCTGCATGAATCAGAAGGACGCCTAAGCTTGGAGACGCCAGTGCGGGTCACCGTCGCCGCTTCAAAAATCGGCGGGCGACAGGTGTGGCTGGACCCCAGGGAAAGCCTGACCATTGATGAGCTGCTCAAGTGCGTGCTGATCCGCAGCGCCAATGACTGCGCATATCTGCTCGGAGAATTCCTCGGCGGCAGCGAGAGCGTATTCGTGGCACGGATGAATGAACGCGCCAAGGAACTGGGCTGCCGGCAATTCATCTTTTACAACACCCACGGCCTGCCGGACAATGGTCGGGAAAACCTCGGCAGCCCAGCGGAATTGGCCTTTTTGGCAGGTGTGCTGATGGATATCCCAGAAATCGTCCGCTGGACAACCGTGCGGCGTGATGCTATCCGCGAAGACAGAAAAATATTCTATCTGGACACCACCAACAGCCTGCTGGGACGCTGTCCTGGGGTGAATGGCATGAAGACCGGCATGACCAACAAAGCCGGACATTGCATCACGGTGACTTGCGAGCGTGACGGTCGGCGCTTGGTCGTGGTAGTTATGGGCGCCGCCAATGGCAAGAGTCGAGACGCCTTGGCTCGAGACTTGCTGGAGTGGGGCTACGCACAGCAATAAGCCACCCGAGATGATCACCAATTGCCGACAATTGCCAAAGCATGCGTGGTCGTATGGCGCAAGAGGCCCTTCTACTGTCGGTTCGGGCCTATCTAGGGACAAAAGTAGCGGCTCTTCAGCGCATGGTGTCCCATGCTATGGCGGCGGGGCAGCGGTCGTTGATCACGTCGTCAATATGCATGAGCAGCGGGTAGTCTGCCGGCTGGACCTTGCCGGCAGCAGCCTGGGCCCGGAGAGCTGCTGCCACGCGGCGGGTGATGGCAACGGATTCCAAGGTGACGCCCGACAACATGGCTTCGGCTTCGGCCATGCTCTTGCCTTGGCCGAGGAGCGTCCCCAACCGGCGGGTGCGACCGCCAAAGATGGTCACATAGAGATCACCGGCGAAGGGCAGGTTCGCGACCAGATCGGTGTCGGCGCCGAGATGGCGAATGAGGCGGGTTACTTCCCGGCAACTTTGGCCGAAGAGCGCGGCCTGGGGATTGAAGCCCTGACATTCATCAGCGCCGCCCCAGAGGCCGATGGCCATGGACACGCCCAACGCGTAGGCGTTCTTCATCGCCACGCAACATTCCAGGCCAAGCACGTCGGCAGTTGGCGTGATGTGATAATAGGCCGTCGCCAGCATCTCCTTGGCGCTTGCCACCGCCGCCGCGTCTTCACCGCAGAAATAGACCATGGTTTGCCGACGGCGAGCCAGCTCATAGCTGGTGCAGGGGCCACCGATGGCGCTGAAACTAATGCGGTCGCGCAGAGTCGCCGGCAGGCGTTCAGCAAGCAGTGCCGGAAAGGTCCCCAGCCGACCGTCAGGATAATTCTGCAGGCCCTTGGTGACCGAAAGCACATTCTGTCCCGGCTGCAACAGAGGCAAGACCTCCTGGCTGAACCAGTCAACTCCGAAACTGCTGACGCCGCCGATAATCAGATCCGCGCCGGACATGGCGGCGGCCATGTCGGCGACGCTGTAAAATTCAACGCCATCCGGCAGCTGCTCTTTCAGCGTCGGGTGATATCCGTCCCGCCGGACACGGCTAATAATGTGTTCGTCCAAAGGCGTGCCAACAAGACGCACGCTGTGTCCGTTATCGCGAGCGGGGATGGTCATGGCGGAACCCATCATGCCGGCGCCGACGATGGTGATGATCTTCTTCTGGGACATGTCTACTGTACCTAAGGGTGAGATTTTAGACTACGAAAAAGCGTCGGGAAATGGGACGCCTGATAACGGAAAACCAGTTATGAGAACCGAAATAAATCAACGCTCTCTAAATATAAGCCCTGTTTACTGCGTATGCGCTTGTTTTTTCCCAGGCAATATGGTAGAATTAGCCTTGCGCCGCTTTGTTATTTATCAGCGGCAGGCTAGAAAAAATACGCCGGCAAAATTGTAATGACAAGATGGATATAGCGGCTCAAACTCAGCCCGCCGTAGAGGAGACGGCGCCAGTCCGAGAGCAGACTGATGTCATATCCTATGACGATCAGGGCCGTATTGTGCCCGGCAGAGCCTTGACCAGCGAAGAAGAGTTGCTGAACTTGCCGGATTGCCAGATCATCTCCCGCCTCGGTCGAGGCGGTATGGGCGCGGTATTCCTAGCCAAGCAGAAGCGCCTGGATCGTCTAGTAGCCGTCAAGATGCTCAGCAAGGCCGTGGCCGCCAATCCGGAGTTTGTCGAAAAGCTCCAGCAGGAGGCGGTGACCCTGGCGGCCCTGAACCACCCCAATGTCGTAGGCTGTCATGACATCATCACGACGGACCAGGGCGTGTTCCTGATCATGGAGTACATCCCCGGGCAACTCACGGCCCGCGACCTGGTACTCCGCCTAGGCTGTTTGCCGGAACCGGTGGTGGCGCGAATCATGTTGGACGTCGTCAAAGGACTATCCTACATCCATGACAAGGGCTTCACCCACCGCGATCTCAAGCCGGATAATTTGATGCTGTTCTGGGACAAGCCGCAACCGCCGCGGACCTGTGCCGAACTCTTTGCCGATACCCAAACCCGCATAACCATCTGCGATTTCGGCATCTCGCAGCATAAATCGGCCTTGGCCAAAGCAGTTGACAAAAACAACCCCACAGCCGACAACGATAGCAATGGCAACAGTGTGCTGGGCAGTCCAACCTTCACGGCGCCGGAGCAGGTCTACGCCTGGGAAGACGTTGATTTCCGGGCAGACATCTACTCGCTGGCCTCGACGGTGTTTTTCCTTCTCACCAAAACGCCGCCTTTTGTGGAAACAGACCGGACGAAGCTGATTGAAAACAAAATTCAGCAAGACATGCCCGATCCGCGTCTGATGGGCGCGAAGATATCCGGCACTTTCGCGCGAATTCTGTGCAAAATGGGCCGCGCGGAGCCCGATGAGCGCTATGACAACTACCACGACTTGATGCAGGATTTAGAGAGGGTGCTGTCGGCCTTTGGCACCCACAGTATCGAAAAGCGCAAGTTGAATCTGTGGCGGACGGTGAGCATCGGTCTAGGCTTGCTGGTCTGTCTGGCAGGCTTTCACCCCGCTAAAAGCTACATCCACAGCCGTTATTTTGAGGCCAAGCAGATCTCGCTGGCTTCTTCTTTGTATTTTTGGAACGGCAATCGCAGCGACTGGACCTGTCAGCAGCGCGACGCTGAAAGCGACACCGCAGTATTAACAGGCATGATGAGCCATAAGCCTCTGGAACTCCGCCAAGCGCTTATCAACGGCCAGTCCCTGCATATCAAGATACGTTTGCCTTCCGTAGGCAAGGTCTCCTGCTATCTCTACGATCTGACTGGAGAACGTTGTCGGCTTACGTGGAAGCGCAATGCTTCGTGGCGCAGCCTGTACCGGGTAGCCAGCGGCCGTCAGAATATACCCATCGGTTTCTTGCCGGATCGTAAAGCCATGGA
>JAAZKQ010000586.1 GCA_012799755.1 Lentisphaerota bacterium
ACATTATGGACACGATGGACGAGAACACCTGCCCGCCCGCCGCCCATAGTGTCCATATCGTCCATACTGTCCATAGCAGCTTACGGGAACAACAAAGATCAATAGGTGACCGGTCGCTGCCTCGAAAAAAACAACTGCTGTCTGTTCGTCAGCCTTGATCTGGCGGACTAGATTATGCCCGCCAATGCGCGAAAACCCACAAATAACAGCAGGAGCAAGAAACAACCATGACGAACTGGAAACTTGAAACACTGGCGGTTCAGGCCGGCTACACCCCCGACAATGGCGCGCCGCGGGTGTTACCCATCACCCAAAGCACAACCTACAAGTACGACGACGCACAAAGCGTGGCCGATCTTTTCGACTTGAAGCGAGAAGGCTTTTTTTACACGCGCCTGGCTAATCCCACGGTGGATTGTTTTGAGAAGAAGATTGCGGCGCTGGAAGGCGGCGTGGCGGCGGTAGCCACCAGCTCGGGACAGAACGCCAACGCGCTGGCCTTGCTCAACATCGCCCGCAGTGGTGACCACATCATCACGGTGTCGAGCCTCTACGGCGGCACGGTGTCGCTCTTTTCCAATACGCTGAAGAAGGCCGGGCTGGAATTCTCCTTCGTGCCGCCGGATGTCACGCCGGCGGAAATTGACGCGCTGGTGCGGCCCAACACCAGGGCCATTTTTGCCGAAATGCTGGCCAACCCCGCGCTGGTTGTCCTGGACATTGAAAAGATGGCCGCCGCCGCTCATAAGCACGGACTCCCCTTGATTGTGGACAATACCTTTCCGACGCCTTTTCTCTGTCAGCCTTTCCAATACGGTGCGGACATCGTCACCCACTCAACCTCGAAATACCTTGATGGTCATGCGACCAGCATTGGCGGCATGGTGGTGGAAAAGGGCGGTTTCGACTGGGGCAACGGTCGCTTCCCCGAATTTGTCGAACCCGACGCCAGTTATCACGGGCTGATTTACACGCGTGATTTCAAGGCCTGCCCCTATTCGGTGAAACTGCGCGTGCAGTGGATTCGGGACTTGGGCTCGCCGATGATGCCCTTCAACGCCTTCCTCTCCATGCTGGGCTGCGAAACGCTCCATGTGCGCATGGAAAGGCATTGCTACAACGCCCAGAAATTGGCGGAACATCTGGAACGGCACCCGATGGTCAGCTGGGTGAATTACCCGGGGCTGCCCTCAAGTCCGCAACACGCCATGGCGAAGAAGTATCTGCGCGGCGCCAGCGGCGTCCTCTGTTTTGGCGTCAAGGGCGGCACAAAGGCCGGTGAGATTGTGATGAACAGCCTCAAAGTGGCCGCGATTGCCGTGCATGTCGCCGATTTGCGCACCTGTGTGCTGCATCCGGCCAGCATGACCCATCGCCAACTCAATGAACAGGAACTGGCCGCCGCCGGAGTCTTGCCCGATCTCATCAGGGTGTCGGTCGGCTTGGAACACATTGAAGATATCTGCGCCGATTTCGACCAGGCGCTGGCGAAAGCCAAGAAGGGCTGAGGAACCGTCCCCGGGCACACTGAAGGTGGCGCCACATACCAGCCGCGCCTTCGGCGCTGAAAGCAAAAGGCAGCAGGAACCGCCGGTATCAATGGGTGACAGAATCACCAGTCGGAGACGTACTCCATGCTACATAAGCTCGAAAACCTCATCAACAAGGCCATTGAGGACGGCGTTATCCACGGCGCGGCCATCGTCGGCGGTGACAACACGCAAGTCCTCTTCAGGCACAGCCAGGGTTTGGCCGTCGGCGCTACAGATATCGCCATGACCACGCGTACGATCATTGACATCGCCAGCGTCAGCAAAGTCGTCGCCACCACCACCGCCTTGGCCATCTGCCGTGACCGCGGTCTCATCAACTTCGATGCGCCCTTCACCGACTACCTGCCGGACTTCCGCGCCGAGCTGCCCGCGCCGATCCGCGTCCGCGATTTGGCCATGCACATTTCCGGCTTCGGTCACCGTCCCGGTCAGCCGCGGCAATATGACGCCGCCACCGGTGGCGAAATCATGGACAAGATTCTCGCCTTTCCGCCGCTTTATCGCCCCGGCGAGCATTTCGAATATGCGTGCTGGAATTTCCTCCTCCTCGGCCGCATGGTCGAACGACTCAGCGGACGCACGCTGGCTACATTCTGTCAAGATGAAATCTTTACGCCCCTCGGCATGCACGACAGCAGCATGGGCCGCCCTGTTTGCAATGACCCACAGCGCCTCGCCCAGACCGAAAACTGCAGCGCACCGGGACAAATTTCCGACTTCATTGCCAAGAGGGTCTTCCGCGATGGCGGCTGCGCCGGCAACGCCGGCGTCTTCAGCAGCGCCGAGGACTTGGCTGTCTTTTGCCAGTGTCTCCTCAATCAAGGCCGCTACGACAATAACGCCAAGGCGCTCTTCTCCGCCGAGGCCTTCGCCGAGCTCACCACCAATCGCATGCCCGAGGGCATGCCCAGACGCAGCTTCGGCTGGGTCATGGCCGACGAATACAAGCCCCAAAACAGCTCCGAGAAAATCATCTACCACTCCGGCTGGAGCGGCCAGACCATTTTCGCCGATATCGCCCAAAAACGCTTCGTCGTCGTCCTCACCACCCGCTGCGGCAACTACGACCGCGCCAAACAGGAACGCAGCGACATCGCCGGCGAGCTCTTCGCACACATGCGCTGAACGCCGCGCGACGAAAGGCCGTTCTCGCCGCCCGCCTGCCGGGGGAGCCTTCTCAGCTTACGGCCAACCAGTCTCTGAGTCCAATGTGTCCAATGCTCTTCACATAAGAGCCAATATAGATCTTGACGAATGTTCAACTCATATAAGAGCCATTGATGTCCGCGTCGCAAGGCACGCTGAAGGCG
>JAAZKQ010000587.1 GCA_012799755.1 Lentisphaerota bacterium
ACATTATGGACACGATGGACGACAACACCTGCTCGCTCGCCGTCCATACCGTCCATATTGTCCATAATGTCCATAGCAGCTTGCAGGAACAACAATTATCAAAGAGTAACCGCTTACCCCTGAATCCGCCATCAGCCGCCGCTGACCTTGCCAGCGCCTGCCGCGACGTGACGTTATAGCGTCGCGGAGTCTCTCACAGTTATCCGTGTCCATCCGTGTCCATCCGTGGTTCTTAGCAACAAGGAACAGCCCATGACGACTTATGCCCATAAAGCCGGCCCCACCCTCGCCATCAGCGACGCTGAAAAACTCGCCCTGCTCCGCGAAGCCTTGGCGAAGATCAAGCGTCCGCTAAAAAAAGTGCTCATCATCCCGCCGGATTTCACCCGTTTCAACTCCAATGCCGGTCCACTCACCAACATGCTCTACAAGCTGCTGAGCCCCACGACGCAAGTGGACATCATTCCCGCGCTAGGCACGCACTTCCCCATGACCGAGCACGAAATCAAAACCATGTTCGGCGCGGACATTCCCCTCGACCGCTTCATCGTCCACGACTGGCGCAATGACGTCATCACCCTTGGCGAAGTCCCCGGCTCGCTAATCAAAGAGTGGTCGGGAGGCAAGCTGGACTACAGCGTGCAGGTCCAGTGCAACAAACTCCTCTTCCAGGGCTATGACCTCATTCTCTCCGTCGGCCAGATCGTCCCCCACGAAGTCGTCGGCATGGCCAACTACACCAAAAACATCATGGTCGGCGTCGGCGGTGCGGACATGATCAACAAATCGCATTTCGTCGGCGCCTCCTGCAATATGGAAAAGATCATGGGCGTCAATGAAACGCCCGTGCGCAAGCTTTTCAATTACGGTACCAAGACCTTCCTAAGCGAACTGCCCATTGTCTACGTCCTCACCGTTATGGCCAAAAACCAAGAGACCCAACAGATGGAGATGCGTGGTCTCTACATTGGCGATGACGACGAGACCTTCGCCATGGGAGTCAAGCTCTCCCAGCAGGTCAATCTTGATCTCATGGACAAGCCCGTCAAAAAGGTCGTCGTTTACCTCGATCCCGAGGAATTCAAGAGCACCTGGCTGGGCAACAAGGCCATCTACCGCACCCGCATGATGATCGCCGACGACGGTGACCTCATCATTCTCGCACCCGCCCTTAAGCAGTTCGGCGAAGACCCGCAGAACGACCGCCTCATCCGCAAATATGGCTACCACGGCACGCCCGCCACCCTCAAGGCCGTCGCCGAAAATGAAGACCTACGCCAGAATCTGGGCGCTGCCGCCCACCTCATCCACGGCTCCAGCGAGGGACGCTTCCGCATCACCTACTGCCCAGGCCCTAACATGTCCAAAGAAGACCTCAAGGCCGCCGGCTTTGAGGTCGCCGATCTCGACGCCATGATGCGCCGCTACAACCCTGATACCCTCAAGGACGGTTTCAATACCCTCCCCGACGGCGAAGAAATCTTCTACATCTCCAACCCCGCCCTCGGTCTCTGGGCCCTGCGCGAAAAATTCCAGGCATGACAGGGTGCCTGTCCGGCGCCACACGCCTGCAAGCACAAGGTAAAAAACCGGACAACGGGGAAGTTCTTGTAGTAACCGGTCACCGATTGAACATTGTTGTTCCCGCAAGCTACTATGGACAATATGGACAATATGGACAGTATGGACGGCGGGCGAGCAGGCGTTGTCGTCCATCGTGTCCATAATGTCCATGTTGCGCCGTCGGCGCTTAACCATGCTTAACCCCAGGCTTCAGCCTGGGGTGGCGAACTCCCCATGAGGCCGTGCCTTGTAAAGGCACAACAGCAAATAAAGACCGCCGGCGCGACCAATATCAATCGGTGACCACTTACAAAATCTTCATCTTTTTTGACATTTTACGCTTGCATATTCCGCCCTCTATGGTATTTTAATGTTTGTTGTTCGTGCATCAATGATGCGGGGTGGAGCAGCCCGGTAGCTCGTCA
>JAAZKQ010000588.1 GCA_012799755.1 Lentisphaerota bacterium
ATACTGTCCATATTGTCCATAGCAGCTGATAGAAACAACGGTTATCAATCGGTGACCGATTAGCATTTTGTGCTTTGCCATGATTTCAGCGCAGCTCTCATAAGGATTTTCGCGCAGTTTCCTGTGAGTTTAGATGAGTCCCAACTCCTCGGCTCTTGCCATCTATTTTACCAAACAAGGGCATAACGGTACAATCATTGACCACACATTGGCAGCCGTCGTCCCAGACCGCCGTTTTGACGCTGTTCCGCCGCAATGCGCCACCTCGTGTCACGTTGCAGGTGGGGGGCCTTTGGCGCTGAAAACAAAAGGCGACGGGAACGGGCTGTTATCAATGGGTGACTGGTTACGGCGCGTTGTCCTGCGGCTGGGTCGGTATAGCGCCATGTATGGGGAGCGCCGGCAGATTCGCCGGCGGCAGTATCTTGCTGATCATGCGGAAGAGCAGGCTCTTGAGCGGCTGGCTGCTGACGTTTTCCAGCGCCGCGTAGGCCTCCTCGCGCAACGTGTCAACGAGTTCCTGCAGCGCCCGCCGCGCGTCAGCGAGTTCAACCTGCTTCTCGTGCGCGTACACGAATACGGCCGATGCCGGATCGTCTTCCTGGTCATCAATATCGTCTTGCAACTGATAGGCGATGCCCATGGCTTCGGATAGCTTCTGGAAGCAGTCCTCCAGGCCCTCCAAGCGTCCGGCGGCCAAGGCCCCCATGGCCAAGGCAACGCGAAAAGCCGGCGCCGTCTTGAGTCGGAAAGTGTCCAGCACCATGTCCATATTCTGAACGCCTTCACGCCATTCGAGTTCCTGTGCCTGCCCGAGCGCCAGTTCACAATGGCCGACGGCGGCGATGGCGGCGAACTGCCCGCGCAGTTTCTCGGGCACGGGATCGCTGCTGAGAAGCCGATACCCCTCCCCTTGCAGGTAATCGCCGAGATTAATGGCCACTCCCACGCTTTGGCGGACGTGGACCGTCGGCTCGCCATAACGGTAATCGTCGTTGTCCTCAATGTCGTCATGCACCAGTGATGCTTTGTGGAAGCACTCCACAGCCAAGGCCACCTGTTCCAGCCACGGCGGCACCACCGTGGTCTCAGCCAACGCCAAGTAGGTCATAATGGTCAACATGGGCCGATAGTGCTTGCCGTGCCCGCTCAGCACCAACCGGGCTTCCTGCGCAAATACCTGTGCGCGGTGATGGTCGAAAAGCATGGCGCGCGTCACTCGCTCCGCTGCAAACAGCGCCTCAACCTGCGCCTTGACCTCGTCATAGCTCGGCAACTCCCAGCCTTCCACCTCGCTCAAAGTCAGCGCCTCGCTGAGCAGCTCGTCGTCAAAATCCGTGTCCTTGCAACCATCGCGATTCAGCGGTATGGCAATGCCCGGCACGGCATTTCTAAGCATGGACGGAAAAGCCCGTTCCAACGACGCCAGACAGGACACGCCGATCACGGCCTGAATCTCACCACTGGCAACCCACTCGGCCACCCGCGACGACGACTCCGCCACCAGCGTCACCAAGCCCAGCGCATCCGCGCGCTCACGCAGTTCGGCAATGCGGCAGCGCCCGCAGTCCGCGCAGATCAGGCCGAACTCATCGTAACTGGCCTCGCAACGCGTGGCGTGCCGCAGGCAGAACGGCAACAACAACAGGCGCTTCTGCACGGGAATGCGGCGGATGACATCGCGCCAGAGGATGTTGTTGATGAAGATCATGCACCAGTTCCCGTAAGCGGCGTCCACACCCGTCGCCGTCAGGAACTCCCCCATCAGCACACGCAGACGGCTCAACGGCAAGGGCGGCAGCAGCTTACTGCCGGCCAAAAACCGTTCCAGGCGCGCGCGCAACTCCCGACGCAGCTCAAGGCTCTCAGGAACGCGTTGTGCCAACCCTGTCGTGCTGTTGTTCACCCGTAGACTCCAAAACCGAAGAAGTAATACTTTTTAATCAGGCGGTACGCCCAGGATTTTTCCGGCAACAGCGGCTCGGCGTGCTCATGGCAGGGAAGCTGTGGCAAGGCCGACAACTCTGCCAGGGCGTCGCGACAGGAGCTGTCCTCTGCGCCCTGCTCCCGCATGAACGCCGCCAAGCCCGCCGGGTCTTGCAACAGAATGCAGCCGCGCGTGCGAGCAGAAGCATACTCGCGCAGGGCCGGCAGCAACCCAGGCTGTTGATACAAGGCTTCGAGATTAGCGCCGTGCTTATCAAGGCGCCCCGAACAGAATTGCAGCGGCGGGCAGAACTCAATCGCGCCGCCCGGACTGATGTGGTGTGACAGCCCAATCGCTGCCGGACACAACGCCCGCCCATGCTGATCCCAGTACGCATCAATGATCAGTATCTTCGCCGTCCGCCGCCGCTCGACAATGAAGCGCCTGAGAGCCACGATCTGTTCGGCACTGAGTGCGTTCTCCGGCTCGGGCGTGCGCCCCGCCGGCCGATAGATGTAGTACCAGAGGTAGTGCACGCCACGCTTGATAAGAAAGTTCAGATAGTCGTCACTGACCAGTTCGACGAAATTGCTGCGGGCAATGCTGGCGGCCACGCCCACGAAGAGCCCAGCACGCACCGCTTCGTCAACGCCGGCCAAGGCCCGCGCAAAGACATCGTCGCGTCCACGCCGCCGGCGTGATTCGTTTTCCAGGCCCTCAATGCTGATCAATGGCGTGACGTTGCCCATTGCGGCGAGCTTCACCGCGACCTCGCTGGTCATGCCAATACCATTGCTGAACAGCTGAAAATACGCCCAGGGATGGGCCGCCATGAACTCATACAAGCCCTTGTGCAACAACGGTTCGCCACCGAGGATGCCGAAGAAATTCGATCCGTAGCGACGCGCGGTGTTGACCACGCCATTGAGCTGCTCGACACTCAGTTCCTGCGCCGGCACGGTCTGCTCCACCCAACAACCGCGGCACTGCAAATTGCAGCGATTAGTCAGCGATATCATGGTGAAAGCCGGAAAAAACGGCCGATTCTCCTTGCACCGGCGCTCAAAGGCCCGCACCGCCCGCGCACCGCCCACGGCAAAATTGAACAACAGCTGACGCTGTACCCTCCAGGTGCAACTGCGGACGATGCGTGTCAAGGCCGCGATTTTCATGATGGATCGTCGTCCTTGAACAGGCGTTTCTTGACGGCGTTGCGCGCACGCAGGGTGTCCATCAGCCCGCCGGGACGCGCCGCCGCCGGCTTTGTTTCCCCAATCGGCTCGGCGCCGTTGATGGGCTCCTCCTGAATCTTGGGAAACATGATCGCTCGCGCCGGACACATCCGCGCACAGGCCGGACAGTTCGTCTTGCAGGCATCCGGCTGCGTGACATGCACGCCACGAGCATCGCGGGTATACACCCCAAACATGCAGAAATCAACGCATTTGCCGCAATTCACGCAGCGTTCGTAGTCCAGCACCGGATACCAGGCGATCCAGTCATCCGCAGGGGTGGCAGCGGAAGAAGCATCGTCGGCAGTCGTGGTGTCAGTCGCACTTGCCTCAGCAGCGCTCGCTTCCCCGACGGAAGAAGCTGCCGGCAGTTCGCCCAGGCCCAGCGCAGTCGCAATGGTCTGCGGCGTATCACAGCGCGCGTTGAGCAGCTGCGGCGGCGCCGTGCAGCCACAACGCGCAAAAAGTCCCCGCACCGCCCGTGGATGACAGGCTACCACCGCGTCAGCTGTCGCCAGACTCGCCAGCCGCGCCGGCTCTTTCGCCGCACTGTGACACAGGTCGTCAAGAATCTCAATGTCGTGCCCGGCGGCACGCGCCGCCGAAACCAGTTGGGTCGTGGTCTCCGCCGGAATGTGGCCATACTCGCGGCAGGCGCAAAAAAATATCTTGGCCATGAATGCGGGCTCCTTTAGCGTTTCATCTCAAAAACCGGAGGGGCGCAACATATCACGCCGCGGCTTGTTGTCAGACAGCCTCGGCGTAACAGTCGTTCCGACTTCCTAGGAATATACCGCAATAACCCCCGCCTGCATGACAACGCGCTGGGACACGCATTGATGGGGTGGACAAAGTGGACGGGCGCGCTTTTTGGCGCTGCCTGCCAAACTCATACGACGCTACGAGCTAAAAGCCCGCAGTACGGTCGGGAGCGGGGCGCCTGCATCCCATTGTCCCATGCATACGTCACATAGGTCCAATACTCTTCATTTAACTATTTTTTCATGGCGCTTTGTGCCTCAGCAAAACAGCCTTTTGCCTTTGCGGTATTTCGTCGCCGCGAAGCGGCAGAAGCGCTGAAGGCGCAAGACATACCAGCCCAGGGCAAGCACACTGAAAGTGTCGCCGCCCTGGGTGGAGCGTCCCCAAAAAT
>JAAZKQ010000589.1 GCA_012799755.1 Lentisphaerota bacterium
CCGCCTATCGGCCCATCCTTCTGCAAGACGCTATGGACGCGCGCATCTTCGGCGTTGTCACAGCAGTCATCCATCAGTTCGTCAAAACCTGAATCCCGGTACGCACAGCATGATTGGCCTCGTTGACGGTAATAATTTCTTTGTTTCCTGCGAACGGATTTTCGATCCGTCGTTGGAGGGCAAGCCCGTGGCGGTGCTGTCCAACAATGATGGCTGCGTCATTTCCCGTTCCCAGGAATTCAAAAATTTGCAGATTCCCATGGGCACGCCCTATTTTCAGTTGCGCGAAGCCGAAAAATACCACGGACTGATCTTTCGCTCCAGCAATTACGAACTCTATGGCGACATCTCGCGACGCATCGTTGCCGTCCTGCGGGAAATCGCCCAAGATGTGGAGCAGTACTCCATTGACGAGGCCTTCATTCAGGTACCGATAGAGGACCTTGAGGAATGTCATCGCTTTGGCCAATTCCTGCGCCGACGTGTGCTGCGCTGGGTAGGCATTCCCTGCGGTATCGGCTTCGCCAAGACCAAGACTCTGGCCAAAATCGCCAACCACGTCGGCAAAAAACGTCCCGAAGGCGTCTTCGTCATGCCTGAAGACCCGTCGGCTGTCTTGGCCACAGTGCCGGTGAACGAAGTCTGGGGCGTCGGCAGACGCCTGGCACCAAAACTGGAGCGCCTGGGCATTCGCAATGCCCAGCAACTGGCGGAAAAAGATGACGATTTTCTCCTGAAGCGCTTCAGTATCTCACTCGCACGCACGGCCTTGGAACTACGCGGCGTGGAAGCCGTCACTGCGGACAGCCAGCACGACATCGCCCAAAGCCTGACCTGCTCGCGCTCCTTCGGCCGCCCAGTGCTGGACTTTGCGGACCTGGCCGAATCCGTTGCCCACTATGCGGCGCAGGCCGCCGCGCAACTGCGACGCGACGGGCTCGTCGCCGCCGGCGTCAATGTCTACTTCCAGTACCATCCTGAGGCGGGACCGCCACCACGCGAAGGCGGCTTCACGAGCACGACGCTGAGCTTTCCCGCACCAACCGCCAGCACTGGCGATATCATCAAAGCCATTTCGCCCAAACTGCCCGCCATCTTTATTCCCGGTCGTCGCTACAAGAAAAGCGGCGTGCTCTTTTTCGGCTTGGAAAGCACCAGCCACCAGCAGTTGCAACTCTTCAGCAATCGCGAGGACAATTCCCGCAAAGAACGCCTGGCCGCCGCCATGGATGACATCAATCGCCACTACGGCCGCGGCACGCTCTTCAATCTCGCCGAAGGCATCAGTCGCCCTTGGAGCATGAAACGCGAACGCCTCAGCCCGAGCTACACCACCAGCTGGAAGCAACTCCTCCAAGTGAAGTAGACCGCAGGGGAAATCAACATCGCCACGGCGTCAAACATCGTCCAAAGGACAATCCGGGCAGTACTCGCGGCGACCGCAATCACCACAGTGGGCGCCGCGCCAGACGCGATCAAACTGTTCGGCCAAAGGGGCCAGGATGGCCGGCTCGTCGCTGATAATGCCATTCTCGAAATTGCGCCGCCGCGTGCTTTTGGCGCCCATGCCGGCGCCGGTCAGATTGGCGCTGCCCATATAGCCTAGATTCCCGAGGAATATAACAAGGCGCGCCTCGTCCCCTTCATTCTGAGCTGAAAAAAACGTTTGCCGGGCTTTTGCCCGGCTTGTTTTTTGCCTTTCATTGTTATATTATATAACTAGTGCTA
>JAAZKQ010000590.1 GCA_012799755.1 Lentisphaerota bacterium
GCGCCTACGGCGCCAAGTTGTCCAGTTGCTGACATCTTGGTTCACAATATCAAAGAGTGACCGGTTACACTTGGATAACGCCCGGGATGTTCGTTCAGGGCTGGGTATTCTCGGTGGGCAAGAGTTCGAAGAGCGCGGTTTCGCCGTAGGGCAAGGGAAAGCTGATGCTGGCCGCCGGCGGGTGAATACTGTTGTTGATGAGATTTCGCCAACCCTGTGGTTTAGGCAGGGTGATGGACTTTTGGGCGTCATCGCGACTGTGAAGCATGACAAAGCGCTCATTGATCTGAAAGACGTCGTTGCTGCGACAGTAGACATGGATGGCGAGCTGGTCGCAGAGCGCACGCAGAAATTCGGCACTGGGCGGCATCAGACAATACACACTGCGGCCCCAGGCTTGTTCTTTGCTGGCGGCGACGATGGCGCCGCTTCCGGTGAGGCGTGCGAGCGGCGTGGCCGCACTGTCGTTTACGGCGAAGGCCGGCGCCAGCGCGGGGCAGTGTTGGCGCTGACGGAGCGAATCGCCGGGCCAGCCGCCTGCGGCGTCAAGCCACTCAACGCCGGCGTCCTGACTGATTTCTTGACGGGTGAAGCTGAAGCCGGTGAGTTTGGTCATGCCTTGGCAATCATTACCGTCGGGACCGAGGTAGCCCGGGGCGTAGAACCAGAGGGCGGTGGCGCCGTCGCGAGCGAGGCGGTCGTGAATGGCCTGGCGGCGTTCGGGCGTCATGTAGAAGGCATTGAGAAAGATGTAGAGTTTGTAGTGGGGCAGTTGTGGGTGGGTAATATCGTCGAGTATGTAGCAATCGCTGGGTGCGCCCAAGCGGGCCAGTTCCGTGAAGGCGTTGCGGCTGTAGTTGCGCAGCATGGGCTGCTTGGAGTTGAGGTAGTGCATGCTGAGTTCATCGGAGAAGACCGCAATGTCAGCAAGCGAGCGGCGCGAGCGGTCAATCAGTTCACGATCAAGGCGGGCCATGGTACTGATATCGTTCATGATGCGCTCGGTGTGAAAGGATGCGTTGCCTGCCAGCAGGAACCACCAGAGGTAGCAGCCCTTGGTCAGTGAATGGCCAAAAGTGCGCCAGAGAACGGCAGAGGTTTCGTCGGGGCTGGTGCAGCCGTAGGTTTCGTTGCTTTCGGCCAGGTGGGTGCGGATGTCGGCTTCGTCCCAGTAGAGTTTGTTGTGCAACTGCAAACTGGCCGTGGGAGCGACGATGTAGTCTCCTTCCTGGCCGCCGCGTCGGCGGTCGTAGACGGTAGGTGCGCAGAGGAAATCCAGTTCCGGGTCTGAGAGCACTGTGTGCAGGCCCTGGAACCCGAGATTGTCGAGGCGCTGTCCGGTGTTGCCGGCGAGGTAATGCGCGTAGCCATAGAAGACGCCGACCAGCTTGCGGGTACTGAGGCCGGCACGGACGGCGCGGACGGCGCGGGCGATGGCGGCGCTGGTGACATCGCTCATGAAGAGCCGGTAGTCAGTAAGGTCTTGGGTGCTGAGGACATCGCGGAAGATGCCGTCTTCGCTGGCATTGCGCCTGGCCACTGAGGGCACGGTGGCGTCGGCCAAGGTTACGGTGGGATTGCGCCAAGCGCGCTGCAAGGCCGCATCCGTGCCGTATTTGTTCTTGAGCCAGCTGCGGAAGACGGCGGTGTTGGCGGGTGAGTAGTCCTGCAAGCCCTTTTCGTAGTTCCACCAGAACCACTCGGAGCTGCCGCCACCGGCGGGATGATAGCCGATGATGTGCTTGGCCAGCGGCGACTGTTCAAAGTACTTGACGACATCGGTGAGCATAGCACAAGCATCATTGAGCCAGCGCTCGGAACTCATGGCAGGCTGTGGTGAGCGCACGCCGTGTTCGTTGACGGAGAGTTCCTCGGGGTAGCGGGCAAGCCACCAATTGGGAACGTTCATCTTGATACGCATGATGATGCGGGCGTTGGGATTGCCGGCGATGATGGCGTGCAGGCGTTCCTCAATCCTGGCGAAATTGTACTCGCCCGGCGCGAGCCACCAGCCCGTGCAATTCTGTCCCCATTTCATCCAGGTGAAGAAGATCTCGCTGACGTTATCAACGCCGGCGGCGGCGAAGTCCCGGCAGACCAAGGTCACGCCATGATCGTCAGTGCTGCACTGCGGCATTACGCACATCATGGATTCAATGACGCCGTCACGCGTTGCCATGGGCACGCCATGCTGCCGGACGATGTTTATACTCGGTGACCGGGCACCCACGGACGGCTGCGGCGGCTTGGCTTCGTAGGCTTGGACAATGGACAGCTTGCGTGCAAAAGTCGGGTCATATTCGGCCTTGTAC
>JAAZKQ010000059.1 GCA_012799755.1 Lentisphaerota bacterium
TGGTCAAACTGATAGACCACTGGCGTGGCCACGCGCGACCGCCGCTCATAGCTCAAAGCATCGCGCCGCAAGGCCATAGCCGCCGTGGCCATATTAAGCGCGGCGGTGTATAGCTTCACCGCGTCCAAACCGACGTAGGCCAAACCGCCGGCAAAGCGGATGGCGCCATCGGCAATCGCCAGGGGGCGGCCGTCGATCGACCACGCGCCCGTGGCCGGCATATCGGCGATGGACACCGTCTGTTCTCGAATATCGCCCGTGTAGATCACCGCGACGGCGCCATTTGGGCCTTTGAAGACCCGGCAGATCATGGCATTGGCCGGCAACGTCGGCCAGTCGCCCACGTAGTCCTTGTGCGCGAGCTGCTGCACGGACAGCATATACGCCGCCAACGACCGCAACGGCGTGGCGTGGTAGTCCATCATGCCGAAGTTGTTGTTGTTCTCCTGGAAAAATGGCATGGTGAAGGGAAAATACTTGGCGATGCCGGCGGCGCGCGCCTCCACGCCCTTCATGGTGATCCACAGGGCGCTGAGCATGTCCTCGTCGCATTCGGGATGGAGTTTCCCCAGCGGTCCGCCGTGCGGCCGGCTCAATTGCACCGACGGATCAAGGCCCCGTGACCACGGCTTGCCGCATTCGGTGATCCACATGGGCAGCCGACCCTTGGGATGACCCGCAAGCATATCCCGATAAGTCTGGATCAAGGGCACGAGCTTCTCCGGCGCGCCGTAATTGTGAAAGGCAAAGACGTCGATGCTGTCCAGCAGGCCATTGTCTATGCCCGCGCGCACGCAATCCTGTGCGGATTCGCCGCGGCAGAACGGCGCCGCGACCATGAGCAGATCACGGTCGCGCATGGCATAGGCCGCAGCCTTGATAATGGGCAGGTGCGCTTCGCCGGGTATACTCCGAGCGTCGTACTCGTTGAGGATATGGAAGGCCTCCAAGCCCGCCGCCCGGCGATCAAGCATGCCCGCCACGGACGGCACCAGCCCCAGCAGATGCCGCGGCATGACATAGCGGCCATTAACCGGCTCGCCGCCATACCACTGCGGAAAGTCATTGAAGCAGAAGATGGACTTCAGGCCCATGTCGCCCGCAATGCCGTAGAATCGCTCTCGCTCGACTTTGTACTCGCCCTGTACGGGCTCTTCAGCCGCGTAGTTGCACCACTCGCGATTGGAACGGATGCCCGCCCGCAGCAACACCGCGACCGTCTGCCTAATGCGCTCTTCGCTGCGAGTGCTGATCAGGCCCTCAATCGCAAAGAACGGGTCCGGCGCGCCATCGTAAGGCTCCAGTACCGTCAGGCCAAAGACCAAATCGGCGTCAGGGAAATGAAGCTCATAATAGCCGCGAGGCAGGGTCACGCTGATGGCCACGCGACCATCGGCTACCACGGTGGACGCGCCACTGACCGTCGCCGCGCCGGTGTAGTCCGTGATGTCGTAACTCAAAGCCTGGCCGTCGGCAAAATGCCCTGTCGCGAACTCAATGCGCTGCGGCTGATCCGGCAGCGCATGGAACTGCAGCAGATTGTCGCCCGTGGTCAGTTTCATAACGCGCGACGGATCCTCGCGTGCCACCTGCATGACCTCGTTCTTGGCATTAAATACGGCAATATTCCTGATATAACAGTCAATGGCTGGCGACGTCGTCGACACAACCACCTGCAGAGTGTGGACCTTAGCCATGTCAAAGCCCTCGCGCTCAAAGCGCAGGTCCACGGTCTGGTAAGCGCCCGGCGCCGGCGGCGGAAAACTAAATTGGCCCGACAGCGCGCCCTGGTCGGCAAAATGCACCCGACACGACAAGTCCTTGAGGCCCTCGGGCAGGAGCTTCATCTCAAAACGGATGCCGACCGCGCCGGCCATGCCCGCCGGCAGAGGCACCAGCGGCCAGATGGAATGCTGCCCGGCCTTGCTGAACGCGGCCTGGAAATGCAGCGCGCCCTCGGCGTCCGACCACGCCACCCGCATGTCCTCCGAACCCATGGGCGACCAGTTCTTCGCATCATTGAGCAACGCCGTGTTCGCGCGTAACACCACCGCCCCCAACAACGCCGCGCCTGCCAGAAAGCACCGGGTCAACTTCGTCGTGATCATAGCGTCATTTTGTCCTTCTACTGGTGGATCATACCTGTGGTTCGCCGTGCATCTCGGCCAAGTTATCATTACGGCGGGGTGGCGACGCCACTGCGGGCGACCTGGGTAAAGCCCAGATTGCGTAGGCGGCCAATATCGACGCTTTCAGCATGGCCGTCCATAAAGGACATGGTCGATCGCTCACCATGATTGAGACTGAGCGGATAGGTTGTGCTGAGGGGGCCGAAACACCAGTCCGGCGACCAACCCGACGCGGTGATGTAAATGCCGTCACCAAGCATCATGGTGTCGCTGGGCTTCTTCATGACCTTGCGATCATGCATGACTTTGTAGGTAGGCGTGGTGCTGCACATCGACAACAGGTCACCATATTCGTCTTTGCGTGCCGCAGTCAACCAGCTACCGCCATCCAGGAAGGGATTGAAGATCGAGTAGGTCCACTTGGAGGTGCTGGTCAACGTGGTCACTTTATTCATCATGTTCGGACAAACCAACGCCGGCGTGATGTCAATCAACTTCAAATCATACAGCACGGAATGCCAGCGCGGTCGCGCGTAACTGCCATGCCAGCCATAAATTACGTCGTTATGCCCGTCCGCATAAAGCAGATGCGCCAACGAACACTGTTTGATATTGCTGACACAGGAAATGCTCCGGGCCTTCTCCCGGGCCTTTGCCAAAGCCGGCAGCAGCATGGCCGCCAAAATCGCGATGATCGCTATGACCACCAGGAGCTCAATGAGCGTGAAGAGACGATGTCGCAGGCTGTTCATGATCGGTCCTCCTTGTTTGGCTCGGGCTAGCAAAGCAGAAATGCCATTCTATCCGCCGACCAGCGACGTAAATAACTGGTCGGCCATCTCGGACAAACTCGTCGTGATATACATGCTCGGAAAGGGACAAAAATAAGGCACCTCGCGGTTGCGATGAAAAATCGTCTGGAGGTCCTCCGGCACCCGCAGACCGAGTTGCAGAATGGCCTGGATCACGCCCGGCACCGCGTTGTCGGGATAAACAATGAGCGCGTCCGGCCGAGGCGATACCGCCAACAACTCCATCGCGGCATGGTAACCCAACTCGCTCCAGTCCCGCTCCAAATAAGCCGCCTCAGCAAATATCCGCTGCCGCCTGGGCGGCATACGCACACCGGCATTCTTGAAGCCCTCGACAACAAAACTCCACGTGCAATCCTGCCCCTCTGGCGAAATAATGGCCACCCGCTGGCGCCCCTGCACGCGTAACTCCGCAGCCATGTCGTTGAAGCTTGGCGTGGGAAAGCGGTTCGCGGTGAGAAAAGCCTTGTGTATCGGCAACGCCCCAAACCAGCGCATGTCATAGCGGCGGATATTCACACCACATACCGCCTGGACGCGCTTCTGCGTAATCGCCTGACGCATGGCCGGCGGCGGCGCGGTATGCTCCGCGGCCGGACGGCTGTCGCGCCAGATCACATAATCAATACCGCGCGCATCCAACCGCTCACAGAGAAGGTCGCATTGCGTCGCGAAAGCAATGAAATTCTGGCGATTCTGCGGCGTCCCCGACATGTATATCCCAACGCGGCTGATTGCCTCAGCCTGCGGCTGGTCCACGAACATGCCGCGACCCTGGTGCTTGCTCAGCAAACCGGCTTCCTGCAACGCATCCGTTGCCAATTTCACCGAAAAAAAATTCGTGCCCCACAGCTGCGCCAACTCCCGCAAGGACGGCAGCTGCGTGCCCGGCTGAAGTTCGCCACGCGTGATCTTGTCGCGCAGATACGACACAATCGCCAACTGGATGCCGCCATTGCCGCTGCGCTTGAAATCTCGGTAAGATGCCAAGTCGGCAGGACTCATAACAACGCTCCGTTTTGCGCAAAAAACCATTTACAGCTATAACAGTTGTAGTATACACAATGCCCGGATGTAACACAAGGGCAAAAGAAAAAAATTTTTGCCTTGACAACAACCGGTCACCGATTGATAATTGGGCGCGGCGCTGGGGCGAGGACTCACGACTCATAAGGCATGATCCCATGGATTGGACAA
>JAAZKQ010000591.1 GCA_012799755.1 Lentisphaerota bacterium
AGCCCCCCACCCGAAACAGCACGCTGAAGGCGTGCCACATAGCAAACACGAAGGATGATTTCCATTGCAAGGCAACAGAAAACGGCCAATATCAATCGGTGACCAGTCACCGCGCCTTCACGTGAGGCCAAAGCGCCTCTTTGCACAAGAAGAGTTTCGGGTTACGTTGGTGTGAGCCACCACCAGCCAGGCAACTACGGGTATTCACCACAACATTTCACCCATTGGCAACCAAAGCATGGCGTGAATTTGCGGCGCCAAAGGGCCAACAGCCAGGAAAGGCCAAAAAAACATGAAGGATTATCTGAATTTTTCAGGAAAAACCGCCATCGTCATCGGCGGCAGGCGGGGGCTCGGGCGCGCCATGGCATTGGCATTTGCCGAGCGGGGGGCGAAGGTTGCGGTGGTTGCCCGTTCAGAAGACGGCTCGGAAATTATGAGTGAGCTGACAGCCGCAGGGCAACCGGGACTCTATTATCAGTGCGATGTTGCCGATCCCGAAGCCAGGCGGGGGCTCATTGCCAAAATCGTTGCCGATCTCGGCGGCAGACTGGATATTCTGGTTAATAATGCGGGCATGCAGTACGCCGGAAATATTGAAAATTGCCCGGAAGAACAATGGAAACATTCAGAAGCAGTTCTCTTGGATGCTCCTTATGATTTTTCCCGCCAGGCAATACCCTTTATGAAAGCGCAGAATTATGGGAAAATTATTATGATTTCCTCGATTTGCGCCGTTCGCGAAGGCGGCGGGAACTTCGCTTATGGTGTGATGAAGGCCGGGCTGGCCTCCATGGCCCGATGCATGGCAAATAGTCTCGGACGCTATAACATTACAGTCAATGCCATTGCCCCGGGCATCATCCGTACCCCGCTCACCATTTCGCAAGGCTGTTTTGAAGAGCCTCGCTACAAGAGCATCATTCAGCGCTATCCGGCGGGCCGTTTGGGCGAACCGGAAGAAGTTGCCGGCGCCGCTCTGTTTCTAGCCAGCGACATGAGTTCTTTTGTGAATGGACATCTTCTCTTTGTAGACGGTGGATTTTCCGGAAATTGAGGTGAAGCGATGTTGACTCAACTGCAAGACGATCTTCGCAAATACTACAGGGAGATTTCTTTTGACATCTGTCGCGAAAAAGGCCTCATGCCCTTCAATCCCCTGAAAAAGCAAATGGATGCGTATGCTCAGGCTCATCCCAACCTGACGCCACTCCAACTGAAGGCAGCCCAATACGAGATCATTGCAGATAATTTCACGCCGGTTTTGTTCCGAAATGATCCGTTTTATTTTGAGATGGGCTTGAAAATAGCGGAATATAATGGACGTTGCGATCTTGGTTCAGGTGGCTGGCTGTTTCTTCGGAACGTCCATTTGCTGAAGGAACTCGATCCGGTAGAATGGGCACATTATCACAGCGGTGGACGTCTGGGATTGCACCTCACATACGGATTTTTTGACAGCGATCATCATGGCATACCCTACGCAAATGTGCTGAAACAGGGTCTTGGCGGTATTTTTGAGCGTGTCAGGGAAGCCGCCGGAAAAACGAATAATCCCGAACAGCAGGATTTTTATCACGCCGCCGAACGCGGCTTGCTGGCTGTAAAGAAAATAGCGGAACGCTTTGCGGAAGCCGCCGCAACGGCCGCTGCCGAGGAACACGATCCAGAGGCACGGATGATCTATGGCAAAGTCGCTGAAACGGCAGCCCGTGTGCCATGGCAACCAGCAGAAACTTTTTACGAGGGGCTGGCTGTAATCTGGTTTCTGCATGAATTGTGCAGTGTGATGGATGGCATCGGCATCTCAACCATCGGCTCACCGGATCAGTTGCTGCAAGAACTTTATCAGAGAGACATCGCAACAGGACGACTGACGCAGGAGTCCGCAACAGAACTGCTGAAAATCTGGCTGATTCATACGGACTGCAAACTCGATTTTTTTAAACGCACAGACCAACAATTCAATGCCGGTGAGCAGGGAGATACCCTGACTTTAGGTGAAACAGTCAATGAACTCACCTTCATGATTCTGAAAATTCACCGTGAAATGAAACTGATTTATCCGAAAATACATTGTCGGATAAACTCGCAAGCGCCTGAAGCTTATTTGCAAGAAGCCTGTAAGAACTTTTTCATTGGCCGCAATGTGCTGGATTTCATCAATGACGATGTCATCATTCCTGCCCAGGTCCGCGCCGGCAAGGATTTGTGCGATGCCAAAAAGTATGTGGCTGGGGGATGCTGGGAGGTCATGCTGGAACATTGCGAACATAGCCAGGGCGCCAACTGCTATTTTGATCTGGCACGCGCTATGGACCTTACCATTCAGTGCACTCCTGAAGAGGAATCAGCGTTGGGACTTCGTTTTGAGCGTCCAGATAATGCCAAAGACTTTGAAGAGCTTTACAGCATCTTCATGCGGAATATTAAAATGTGCCTTGCACAGATGCTGACCCTTATCCGAAAATTTGGTCAGCTCTGGCCCGAGATCAATCCTGCGCCATTTTATTCGGCATGCATGGATGGTTGTATTGAAAGCGGACAGGATTATTCTGCCGGCGGTGCAAAATACAGTCCGCATGGAGTGCCCCTTACCGATGTTGCCATCTTTGTAAACTCACTGCTGGTTCTGCGCGAGCTCTGCTTTGAAAAGAAAACACATTCTCTCGTGGAAGTTTTAACCGCAGTCAGGGAAAATTGGCAAGGCTATGAACAGCTGCGCCGTGAGGCGCTGGCCGTGCCCCATCTCGGGGATGGATCCGGCGCCGGTACTGATTTACTGAAGCGCATTTTGCATGAACTTACTGATTTTATTTCCGGATTTAAAAATGAACGGGGTGGCCCTTTTCAGTGCGGGCTTTACAGCTATGTGGAAATTGTGAACTGGGCCAAGCATATGCGTGCTACACCGGATGGACGTTTCGCCGGAGACTTTTTGGCGCAAGGCTTAACTCCGACGCGTCTTCACCCGGATGTGATTACGGACGTCTTTCGCGATCTTTCAAAGCTTCCGCTTGATCGCTTCCCTGCAAACAGTCTGCTCACATGCTCAATTTCTTCGAATGGACTGACGCCTGAAAAATTAACAGCACTGATTCGTGGCTGGTGTCTGTTGAAATCTTCGGGTATGCTTCAGTTGAACTGCATTAGTCGTGAAGAGCTTGAGGATGCCATGATTCACCCCGAGGCGCACATGGACCTGATCGTTCGTGTTTACGGCTATTCTGCCCGCTTTGTTATGCTGGAACCAAGTAAACAGCAAGAATTTGTGTCAAGACAAATCTTGCAGTGAGACCTATTTCAATAAAAATCTACGCCAATCTGCGCAATCTGCGGATAAAAA
>JAAZKQ010000592.1 GCA_012799755.1 Lentisphaerota bacterium
ATACTGTCCATAGTAACTTGCGGGAACAACAATGATCAATGGATGACCGCTTAGCTCATAAACTGCGAATGTGCTGGGCAGGCATGGCCGCGAATTGTTGCCTTGATATATTGAACCGCCGAGTGCCAACAGGGTCAAAGGCTCCATGTCTCTTGCTGCTCGCGGCGCTCAGGCAAGGAGAACGCCAGGGGCTTTTTGCTCCTCCCGGCAGAGAATGATGCAGCGCCTTGTCGCCTGCAATGTCCATGAAAGTCGGTAATCATGAAAAAACGCATATTTTGGCTTCCAGCCTGGTTGTCCGGTTACAATAAACAAGACCTTCGGGGCGACGCCCAGGCCGGCCTGATCGTGGCCGTCATGCTGGTGCCGCAGGCCATGGCCTACGCGATGCTGGCCGGTTTGCCGCCCCTGTATGGATTGTGCGCGGCGACCTTGCCTTTGTTGGCCTATGCGCTTTTGGGGACATCGCGGCAGCTGGCGGTCGGCCCGGTGGCCATTGTTTCTCTGTTGACGGCTGAGGCCTGCTCTCGCTTGGTCGAGGACGGCGCCGATGTCGCCACGGTCGCCGGCGTCGCGGCGCTTCTGGCCTTGCTGGTTGGCGCCATTCAGATTGCTCTGGGCTTGTGCCGGGCCGGTTTTTTGGTCAATTTTGTTTCACATGCCGTCGTCAGCGGGTTCACTTCGGCCGGCGCCATCATGATCGGTCTGAGCCAGCTGCCGCAGCTGTTGGGGGTGAAGACATCAGGCGGAAATTCGGCTGTGGCCCTGTTGATGGAGCTGCTTCGCAAGGCCGGTGAGGTGCATGGGCTGACATTGGCTATTGGCTTGACGGCAACGGCAGTGCTGCTGCTGGCGCGCTTTAGACGCTGGCGTTTTCCTGTCACCCTGCCGGTTATCGCGGCGGCGATTCTGTTAGTTTGGCACTTTGACCTGGAAGCGCAGGGCGTGCGGGCCGTCGGCACCGTTGCCGGCGGTCTGCCTCGGTGGCGCCCGCCGGTTCTTTCGCTGGAAAGCCTGGGGGCGCTTCTGCCGTCGGCGTTGGTCATCGTCTTCATAGGCGTCATGGAGTCCATCGCCGTCGCCAAATGGATTGCCACTCGGGAGAAATACCGCATTGACGCCAACCGCGAGCTGCTCGGTCTGGGGCTGGCCAACGTGGTCGCCGGGCTGTTTTCCGGGTACCCGGTGGCTGGCGGTTTCTCGCGCACGGCGGTTAACTACCAAGCCGGCGCGCGGACGCCCTTGGCGGCGGTGTTCACGGCAGCCCTGGTGCTGCTGACGATGCTGTTTTTGACGCCGTTGTTCACGCACCTTCCTAACGCCGTGTTGGCCGCCATCATCATGTCTGCGGTCATCGGCCTGATTGATTTCCAGGAGGCGCGCCGGCTGTTCACCGTCAAGAAGGCCGATGGCTGGATATTTGTCGTGACATTCCTGGTTACCTTGAGCCTGGGCATGGATAAGGGACTGGTAGCGGGTATCATCTTTTCGCTGGTCTTATTCATCCAGCGTAGTGCGCGGCCGAACCTGGCTGTATTGGGACGGGTCGGCGAACATGAGTTCCGCGACTTGCGCCGCTATCCGGATGCCGCTGTTGACCCCGCCGTGGTCATACTGCGCGTTGACTCCAGTCTGTATTTTGCCAACGCAGGTTTTGTCGAGGAGTGGATTCGGACGAAGCTGGTGCAGCAGCCGTCAGCCCGCTGGGTGGTGCTGGATATGTCCGGCGTCAATGACATTGACGCCGTGGCCGTGTCCATGCTGAGCGACCTGATGCGCGACACGGAGGCCACAGGCGTGCAGTTCTTGTTCTGCGGGATGAAGGCGGCAGTGCGGGACATCACCGAGCGCGCCGGTTGGAAGGAGCTGCTCGGCGAGCAGATGTATCAGGTCACCTTAGCCCAGGCGCTGGCCACGCTGGAACTTGAGCGAGACCGAAAGGCATAGCTGAGTTTTGCCGGGGCAGGGGCAAGCCCCGCAGACTGGCGGCGCTGGTGTAGGGACAGGCGAACAGCCGCGCAGCGTGAGTGACCGGTCACGTTTCATGCTCCTTGCTGTCGCGCCGGCGCGGCGCAGGAAACGTTTCCGGTAAGCGCTATTTTGTCGCCTCGTTCAGGAACTCTTGGATGACGGCAGTGAGGGCTTCGTTGTTGATGTTTGGGTATAGGCAGCCGTGGTCGCGAGAGCCCTTGCCGAGGGCCCACTCATAGTGCGCGTTTTGCGGGTTGAAGCTGAGCTGTGCCGGGGCGCGTCGGGTAAAGAGTTCGGGGTGTTGTCTGGCGCCCCAGAGGGTGGCGATGAGGTCCCAGCTTGAGCGGCGGAGGTCTTGTTTGCCGCGCTGCCAGATGCGGTAGGCTTCGTGAATGGGGTTGGCGGGCGGCTGGGCCGGTGGCGAGGTGAGGATGTCGCCGCCGCACCAGGTGACCGTGATGGGCGTGGGCCAGTTGGCGAGGGCGGAAGCGGCATTGACGGCGTCCATGCGCCAGTTGAAGACTTCGCCGCCTTCGGAGAAGGGGGCGTTGGCCATGGTGACCAGCTCGCGGACTTTGCGTTTGACGAGTTCGCGACCGGGCAATGGGCTGTATTCGCAAGGAGCCGAGGCTAGAAGCGCCGGCAGGAGCGTCAACAGGCCGACCGCGCAGATGACGGCGCCTTGGTCGGCGCTGTCGGCAAGGACGCGGCGATAGAGGGCGATGGCTTCATGCAAGCCGGGTATCTTGCCGGGTGTCAGGCCGTGCCGGCGGGCAATGAGCTCGTTGTAAAAAGGGAAGTTCTTGGCGCGCAACTGCTCGATGTAGGCCGCGTACGCAGCGGAGTTGTGGCAGTGACAGTTGAGGCCCACGGGGACATCTTCCAGGCCGTAGGCGTTCAGCGCGACGCGGCTGTAGGCGGCGGGCCACGGCGAAAGGACGTCGCAGATGACCGCGCCAAGGCGGATGTGCCCTTGGCGGTGAAAGAGCATGGCGAGAGCAAGGGCGCCGGCGTCGTCGCAGTCGGTGTCCATGTCGGTGTCAAAAATGAGAATGGTGGGCATGGGTGGCTTCCTTTTTTGTCCGCAGACTCGTGCAGATTGTTTTTTGTCCGCAGACTCTCGCAGCTTGTTTTTTATCCGCAGATTTCGCAGATTCTCGCAGATTATGGCGTCGTGTCTTGCCGCTGCGCGGCCATTCACGCCGCCGGTTTTTTTCGCAGATTGGGGCAGATTCTCGCAGATTGTTTTTTGTCTCATGCGACGTCGCGAAGGTTTTTTATCCGCAGACTTCCGCCTGTTCCACCGGTATTTTTATTCTGCGGTGTAGGCTCTGATGCGGTATGAGAAACTGTAGTGGCCGGGTTCAAGGCGATACTGCTGGAGGGTATCGGGGCCACAGGAGGCGCCACCGAGACCGCGTTGGGCGAAATCGAGATTGAGGATAACTTCGTCGCGGGCTTCGAGCTCATTGGTATGAAATGCCTTGGTGAGGTCTTCGGCGCTGAAGTGACTGGCGGAGGCTTCGAGGAGGCGGTTTTCGGCTTGGAAGAGCAGCGCGGCGTCCTTCGGGCCCGCTTCAAGGGCAAGCCAGCGGACATCGGTTTTATTGCCGTGTTCCTGGGGGAGGACGTAGGGCACGTATTGCTCGGTGACTGTGCCTTGGTAGAGGCCGACCATGGCGCCGGCCTTGCGGTCGGCGTAGGACTCATGGGGGCCGCGTCCGAACCAGCTGAGCTGTTCGAGGGCGGGGGCGAGGGTCATGGTCACACCGACGCGGGGCAGGTCGGGAAAGGCCGGACTGATGGAGATGAGGTTTTCGACCAGGATTTCACCGTCGCCAAGAACCAGATAGCGATGAATGTGGCTGGCTTGGTGTTCGGGGGTGGCGCCGACCCAGAGATTGGTCAGCTCAATGACGACTGCGCAGTCGTCGAGGGCTTGGACATCGCAGTGCGATTCCGCACAGCTCAGGCGGTCGAGGCCGGCTGCCAGCCAACGGCCGAGGGGTTTGTGGCCTTGGCCGGTCCAGGATTTGACGCCGTCGTTGTCCGTGGGGGCACGCCAGAGATTCAGGCGGGGACCGGCGAGGATCAGCGCCTTGTTCTGCCAGCTGAGGGAGGATATTCTGCCGGCTTCACGGTCAACAATGAGGGCGAAACGACGGCCCTGTATCTGCACGTCCTTGCCACTGCCCTTTTTGATGCTGAGCTTGGCGAAGGGGGCGGCGGGACGGGCGGGCGGCGCTGAGAAGGGCATGGCGAATTGCTCCCAGGCGACAAGGTGGCCGGCCGGCGCCCAGGGGTTGTCGGCGGCGCTGGTGAAGCTGAGGTTGAGGAAACATTCCTCGCCGGGGAGGAGCTCTGGGACGACCAAGTCGGCGAGGATGATGTCGGCGCCGGCCTGCGGGGCGATGTCGGGGATAGTCACGCTGCCCTGTTGCAGACTGCGTTGGCCGGTGCTCAGCTCCCAGGACAGGGCGAGGTCATCCAGACCGGTGTACCAGCGTTTGTTGCGGATGCGCAAGCGCCCTTGATTGAGATTGACGGCGCTGACGGCGACAGGCTGGGCGAGCTTTTTGAATTCGAACATGGCGGGCTTGGGCGTGCGGTCGGGCAGAACCATGCCGTTGATGCAGAAATTTTTGTCGTTGGGCGTATCGCCGAAGTCGCCGCCGTAGGCCCAGAATTCGCGGCCTTGGTCGTCGCATTTGATGAGTCCCTGGTCAACCCAGTCCCAGATGAAACCGCCTTGGAGGCCGGGGTATTTCTCAAAGGTGTCCCAGTATTCCTTGAGATTGCCGCTGCTGTTGCCCATGGCGTGAGCGTATTCACAGGTGATGAGCGGGCGGTGATCTTTGGTGGTGGTGGCCCATTTGATGAGATTGTCAATGGCCGGATACATGGGGGCGATGACGTCGGTGGCTCGGCTGCCGATACCGTCCGGCCAGCCATTGTAGCCTTGGCGACGCTGGGTGAGGACGCCTTCGCAGTGGATGAGTCGGCTGGGGTCGTAGCCGCGGATCCAGCCGGCCATGGCGTCCTGGTTGGCGCCGTAGCCGGTTTCATTGCCCAGGGACCAGAAGATGACACAGGGGTGATTTTTGTCTCGCAGGACCATGCTCATGGCGCGGTCAAGGAAGGCTGCGGTCCAGCGGGGATCGTCGCAGAGATTGGCATAGTAGTGGTGGGCTTCGATGTTGGCTTCGTCAATGACGTAGAGGCCGTATTCATCGCAGAGGTCGTAGAAGTGCGGATCATTGGGATAGTGCGCGGTTCGTACGGCATTGAAATTGAACTGTTTGAGGAGGATAACGTCCTGGAGCATGGTTTCCCGGGGGACGGTTTTGCCGAGGCGTTCATGGAAGTCATGGCGGTTGACGCCCTTGAGCATGACGGGCTGGCCGTTGACCAGGAGTTGGCGATCCTTGACTTCGATACGGCGGAAGCCGAAGCGGGTGCTGGTGATATCGGCGTCCTTGCCCTCCGGGTCTTTGAGGGTGACGACGAGAGTGTAGAGATTGGGTGATTCGTCCGACCAGAGCTTGGGGTTGGTGACCTTGGCGGTGAGTTCGGCGCGATGGCCGCGGTTGCCGGCGCCGATGTGGGTGGACAGGGGCAGCTCGCCCTGCAGGGCCGGTTCAAGAATGGGCTGTTGCTTGTCGTCAAAGACTTGCGCGCTGATTGACCAGCCTGCCACAGGCTGATCATTGAGAAAGCGCACGCGGGCTTCGAGTTTGAGTTCGGCTTCATTGCCGCTGAGGTCGGGAGTGCCGATGACGAAGACATCGGCAATGGACGCCGCCATGGGCGTGCTGTAGAGAAAGACCTCGCGATGGATGCCGGCCATCCACCAGTGGTCCTGGTCTTCGATGAAGCTGGCGTCGGACCAGCGGATCACCTTGACGGCGAGGGTGTTGACGCCGGACTTCAGCCAGGGCGTGAGGTCGAATTCGGATGGCGTGCGGCTGTCTTTGGCGAAGCCCACCTCATGGCCGTTGAGGTAAACGAAATAGGCGCTTTCGACGCCGCCGAAGTGGATGATGACGCGGCGCTGTCGCCAGGTTTTGGGCAGAGTGAAGCTGCTGCGGTAGAGCCCGGTGGGGTTTTCGGCGGGGACTCGTGGCGGGTAATTGGTGAAGGGCATGACGATATTGGTGTAGATGGGCCGGTCATACCCCTGCATGGTCCAGTTGCCGGGGACGGTGATTTCGTCCCAGCCGCTGCAACGGGTAGTGGGTTTCATGAAGGACTCGGCGTCCTTGCCTTCCGGTTCCGTACAGTAGCGGAAGCGCCATTGGCCATTGAGCGAGATGACCCAGGGTGAATTGGCGGGGTCGCGGGCGAGGGCCTGGTCAAGACTGGCGTAGGGAAACAGCGTTGCCCGGGCGGGCAGGCGGTTGATGGCGGTGATCTCAGGCGTTTCCCAGGGCTTGGTGGCGGTGTGCAGCGTGTAGGTCATGTGTTCTCCTGGTATGCACAGCTTTTTCTGTGGATTTGGACTGTGTAGGCCAATTACGATATCGCGAGGTGTCGCTGGAGCCAGTGGCGGAGGACGAAAATCATCCAGATGCGGCCCCAAGGCACCTGTTTTCGCTCATATTCTTGCCAGAGGTTCGCGAGGGCTTGGCGGCGGAAGAGGCCGTCTTGCACCGGGTGGAAGGCTTCAAGCAGTTCCGACCGCAGCACGTCTTGGAAATAGTGGTCAAATGGCAGAACGAAGCCTTGCTTGGGGCGTTTGACGCAGGCGTCGGGCAGGCCGGCGCCGGCGGCGTGGACCAACAAGGGCTTGGGTATCGGGCCGAGCTTGGCGCGACCGGGAATGGTCAGCATGAGTTCAACCAAGTCCTGGTCAATGAGTGGAACGCGGATTTCGAGGCCATGGGCCATGCTCATCTGGTCGCTGTCGCGCAGCAGTGTCGAAAGCATGTAGCTGCGCATTTCCCAGAAGGAGATGTCGTTGATAAGGTCATGTCCCTTATGGCTGGCAAGATGGGCGAAGCAATGTTGTTCCCAGTCGCCGACGCCGGTGGTGGCAAGGACGTCCGGGCAGAGCAGCGACTGTCGCAGCTCGGGTGAGAGTATTTGCCTGTTGAGGAAGGTGGCCGGGTAGGGATAGTCGGCGAGGCGGGCAAGCTTGCGCAGCTTTTCAGAGTCAGAGCGGGCTGAGAGCGCGTTGACGGCAAGACGGAGGGGCATAGCGCGCAAGAGCTTTTGCAGGCGGTGGAGTCGGCGGGGATTGCGGAAGGCCTGGTAGCCGACGAAGAGTTCGTCGCCGCCGACGCCGGAGAGGGCGACGTTGAGGCCGGCACTGCGGGCGGCCTTGGCGGCGAACCAGGTATTCAGGCCGTCAATGCTGGGTTGGTCGAAGGCAGTGATGGCCGTGGGGAGCTTGTTTTTGAGTTCCTCGTCGTCAAGTTCGAATTCACTGTGGACGAAGGCGTTGGCCTTGGCTGACAGGGCGGCGAATTGCCGCTCGTCATAGCGTTTGTCAGCGAAAGCGAGGGTGAAGGAGTAGAGGTCATCACTGGTGGTCTGGCGGAGGAGGGCGACGATGGCGGCGCTGTCAATGCCGCCGCTGAGGAAGGTTCCGAGCTTGACGTCGGCAACGCGCTGCGAGGCGACGGCGTGCTGAAGTGCTGCGTGGACTTTCTCCTGCAGGGCGGGCAGGGTGGGTGCCGGTGGCGCGGCATCGGTCGGCGGCGGCAGCCAGAATGGGCGCAGATCGTGGCTGTCGCCTTGGCAGCGGAGTATGTGTCCCGGCGGGAGTGACTGCAGGCCATGGACGAGGCTATAGGGCTCCTGAACGGCGCCATAGGCGAGGAAGCTTTGCAGGCCCTCCGGCGAGAGTGTCCCGGGAATCCCGCCGGCGAGGAGGGCGCGGACTTCGGAGGCGAAGAGCAGAGCGCCATGCTGCCACGCGTAGTACAGCGGCTTGATGCCGAGTGGATCGCGAGCGATGATAAGTTCGCGGCGCCGGGCGTCCCAGAGGGCAAAGGCGAACA
>JAAZKQ010000593.1 GCA_012799755.1 Lentisphaerota bacterium
GACCCTTTCCTCCCCCTCGCAAAACCCACTTATGCTTTTCGGACAAGCTCTGGCACCGCAGCGATGCTGAGTGTTCATTGCTTTTCATTCGTGGTTTTCATCTTTTTCATCTTTTATTTTGGACCTTGTCATGCCTGATGCCGAGCACGCAGCCGCGATACGACGCAGCGAGCGACGATTCTTTTTCGTCTACATGGCGTTGTTTGCGCCCTTTGCGGTATTGACGCCGTACATGCAGCAACTGCTGCATTTTTATGGCTTCCGCAAGGACCAGATCGGCTACATCCTTGGCGCACTGGAGCTTATGGCGGTCTTGGCGCCGCCGGTATGGGGGCTGTTGAGTGATCGTATCAAGCGCCCGCGGGCGGTGCTGGCCTTCACCGTGCTGATGTCGTTTCCGGCCTTCTGCCTCTTTCGCGGCGCCAGCACGACCATTGCGGCAATCGGCGTGGCGCTGCTCTTCGGCTTTTTCAATCGCCCGGCCATACCGCTGACCGACGGATTGACCTTCAGTCATTTCCGCATCAGTGGCGCGGATTATGGCCATGTGCGCATTGGCGGCACCGTCGGTTTCGTCCTTTTCAACCTGCTTTTTGAAAGCGTCTTGCATATCAGCCGGGATCAGGATGGCAGCCGCATCGTCGCTATTTTGGGTGGCGCGCTGCTCCTGCAATTCCTCACGGTCTTCATGGTGCCGCCGTTGCCGAAAGCCAAGGAGGTGAGCGGTGGGGCGTCGTCCGGCGCCGACCAGACCTCACCGGCGCAAACGCAGGCGTCTTTTGGCGAGCTCGTGCGGCTTTGTCTGACGCGCGGTTTCATTGCTTTCGTGTTCGCGGCTTTTTTGGCGCGCTTTGCGATGATGAGCTACTACAGTTTTTTCACGCGTTATCTCAATGAGGTGTACGACTTCAAGGCCGTTGGTTACATCTGGCTGCTCGGGTCGCTGTGTGAGATGCCGCTGATCTTCTGGAGCCGCCGGATTATGGCGCGCATTGGCGTGCGCAATCTTTTTGCTTTGGCCTTGCTGGGGACATTCTTTCGCCTGCTGGGCTTCAGCTTTGAAAGCAACCTGTGGGTGGTGATGGCCATGCAACCCTTGCATGCATTGACGTTTGGCGCCTACCATTGCGCGACCGTCACCTATGTGAGCAGCATTTTCCCGGCACATTTCCAGGGCAGCGCACAGACCATTTATTCCGCGCTCACGGTGGGGCTTGGCGGCTTGCTCGGCAGCGCGGTGTGCGGCGTGGTCCTTGAACATCACGGCTACCGGGTCATGTACAGCTTCGCGGCCGCTGTGGCCCTCATCGGCTTGGCGGTCTGCATTTTCCAAGTGCCCAAACTGGACGATATGCGGCGAAAGGTCGGACAAGGATGACTACACAAGGCCAAAGCAGACACGAAATGCTGGTGAAACTCGGTTGCATCGTGCGCGATGCCGGCGCCATTGTCCGGCGCTATTTTGAGCATCTGCGCGGTGACGAGCTCATCCACAAGGGCGCGACCGACATTGTCACCGTCGCCGACCGCGAAGTCGAGCGCTATTTGCAGCGGCGCCTGCACGAGGCCTTCCCAGATATCGCCTTCTATGGCGAGGAGGGGGATTACGCGCCCCTGGCGAGCTATGAGCGCGTTTTCATCGTTGACCCCATTGACGGCACCACGAGTTTCGTGCATGGCCATCCTTTTCACGCGGTGTCCGTAGGCTTGCGCGAAGAGGGCCAGACCAGCGCCGGCGTGGTCTATCTGCCTTATTTTGACCAGCTGTACTGGGCCGGTCGCGGACAGGGCGCCTGGAAGGACGGCCGGCGCATCCGGGTGTCAACAAATGCCAAGCTGCTGAATGCCTTGGGTGCCACCGGCTTCGGCTGCGTGCGGGGACGAATCCGCCCCGACAATGTGCCCATGCTCAGCGAGATGATTTATCGCCTGCGGGGTTTTCGTACCTGCGGATCGGCCGCCATTGATTTATGTTATGTGGCCGAAGGGCACTACGATGTCTTTTGGGAGTATTTTATCCAGCCCTACGACTGGGAGGCCGGCGCGCTGATCGTCGAAGAGGCGGGCGGCCGCGTGACCGGCTTTGACGGAAAAGCGCCGCAGGATGAGCGTGGCCGCATTTTGGCAAGCAATGGCCTCTTGCATCAGGAGATGATGGACATACTGGCAAAACACAGCTAAGGGGGCGTTCAAAAGAGCTGCGAGGTGACTTTTGCCTGTCGCCAGCGCTTTCAGCGGCCTTTTCTTAGCCATAAAATGGACATGATTAACCACACAAACAACGGAGAAAAGTTCAGCACCTGCCTTCGACATAATCGGTCACTCATTGATAACAGCGCTTTGCTCATGATATTTCCGCTGAAAAAACGCTATGGACACAGTTTGGGTTCGGCCAAACAGCACGCTGAAAGCGTGCCACATACCAGCCTGGGGTTGCGCCGCAGGCGCAACCCCAGGGAAGCCCCCACCCGAAACAGCACGCTGAAGGCGTGCCACATAGCAGACACGAAAGATGGGTTCCATTGCATGACAACAGAAAACGGCCAATTATCAATCAGTGACCGCTTACTACTTTCCTTCTCCCCTACATCTGTGCCTTTCGGCAAAATACGGCAGTGGTATTAAGTTAGGAGCTACCTGAAAAACATCAGCAACTTCCGGCTGTCGCGAAGCGATAACCGCAACCCGCTGAGCCAAAAAGAGATAGATTCCTCACCATGAAATCGCTTTCCCGCTTCCATCTCATCATCGGCCTTTTCTGCCTGACATTTTTGCTCCATGCTCAGGGACGCCGCGGCATCACTTGGCATCATGGCGCCTCGCCGTACCGCGCGATCTTTGCGATCAAGGAACTGGGCAATCACCCACGCGCCGGCGTGAGCATCACCGTGCCGGTCTGTGGCCTGGGTGATACCGACGGCAAGGACATCTTCTGCTTTGACCAGCGCGGCCGCCAACTCCCAGCAGCCAGCATGGGGCGGGGCACCAACAATTGCGTCCTCATGCTGGTCCAGGTGGAGAAGGAAAGCAAGAGCATCCTTGCCTACTTCGGCTCCCCGCAACGCGCCCCCACGGCCAAATTCGTGGTCATGCCGTTGATCTGTTCCGTTTATGCGGTCAACGATCTCAAAAACACCGGCTGGGCTGATCTCTCCGGGCGCCTTAATTCCGGCCGTCTGATCGGCCAGTTCGTCACCGATCGCATGGAGCAGGTCTGCAATCCCATTGACTCCCGCAGCAATTTCGTCATGGTACAAGAAGGCTATCTCCTCACAGAACAGCAGGAGAGCCAGTCCTTGTTCATTGCCAGCGACGAAAACAGCTTCCTCTTTCTCAATGACGCACTGGTTATTGACCGCCAGGGCGCCACCAGCGTGCACAATTCACTGCGTGGCGAAAACCGCAAGGAACTCAGCCTGAAGCCCGGCGCCCATTCCCTGCGGCTCGTCGCCGTCAATACCGCCAGCCCCTTCACCGCCGCGCTGGGGCGCTGGGTCAACGCCAAAAAGGTCGAGCCCGTACCGCCCTCTGCCTTCGTGCGCTTCGGCACTGCCACCCTTGACGCTGTCGAAGGCCGCCAGAGAACGCCAAACCCGGCCTTCACCTACACCCATCTCTCCTACATGAACCTGCCCGAAGGCGCCTCGCTTACCGAAACCGAGCTGAGCACTTACAGTGGTGATGAAGTCACTTGGCGCTTCGCTGACGGCGTGACCCTCAAGGGCGCCAAAGTCCGCCGCGTCTTCGCCACCCTCGCCTCCTGCGATGTCGAAGTCCGTTGCGGCCGCAGCACCGCCGGCGGCGCCGTGATGTTCCCGGAGGCCGCCCCGCCGAAACGTTTGCTCTCCGAACGCCGGCAGGACTACAAATACTACGAACAGCTCATCTTGACAGCCGGCGTTGATAAACTCAAGGACCGCGACAGCATTCGCAGTTTCCTCGAATTCTTCATGCTCGTAGACCTCCATCCCGCGCAAGTGCCGCTCTGCGAAGCACTCCTCCAGACCCGCGGCAGTAATCGCGAGGAACGCGCCGGAACCAACCTCATCCTCGCCCGAGCCGCCGCCAAGGACGAGCCGCAGAAAGCCATCAAGGCCTACGCCGACGCACTCAAGGACAGCCCTAATGACGACAACAGCGAACTCATCCAGGAAATGATTGAATTCGTTGTCTTCCGCCTGCGCGATCCGGCGCTCGCCCAGGAGATGCTTGACCGCCATGGCCGCAGCCTGAGAAACAAGGGTGTCATCCGCCTCGCCCTGCAGCTCGACATCGCCCTCCAAGCCGGCAAGATTGATGACGCCCGCAAGCACTACGCAGCGCGCCTCCGCAGTCACAACAAGCGCGAGGACCAGCGCATCGCCGCCGTCCAAGGCAGCGCCCTCGCCGAAAAGGCCAGGCGCGCCCGGGAGGAGAATCGCCTGTTTGACGCCATTGCCGCTCTTCGCGCCTGGGAGGAAATTGCTCCTATGGCCCGCAGTGATGGCAGCTTCAGTCTGGAACGGGCGCGTATCTTCCGCAAACGCGGCTGGTTCGAGGGTGCCATCGGCGAACTCAACGCGGCCATCCTCGCCGAACCACTCCTGCCCAATCTCCCCGAAGTCGAATTCGAGCAGGCCGGCATCTACGAGGATATGGGCCGGAAGGACGAAGCTCGGAAGCTCTACCAGAAAATAGCCGGCGAATACCCCAATCACCCGCTCGCCGACAGCGCCAGAAAAAAAATCAAATAACCGTGGTCTTAGCCAAGTATCTCGCATTTATCCAGTCTTGAGGTCTTTCAGCCATGCCAAAGCGACTTATCTGCAACACCTTCGCCCTGATCCTTCTTGCCGGCATGCCGGCGCTATTCGCCGGCGGCAGCGTCGTGCCCGTCGGGACTTACCTCTATGCCGACCTCGAAAAAGTCCCCGATGCCGGCGGCAGCCTTGAGCTGCGCTTCACCACGTCCGGCCCCCATCGCCTCGTCGTCGCCTTCGGCCGCAAATACCGCAAGGACAGCAAGGGCCGCGATGGCACCACCGAAGCCGAACGCGAAGCCTTCAAGCCGCGCCTCGCCGAACTGCGCGAAGACGGTCGCTGCGCTTTCTTCGCCAAACTCCCGCCGGATTACTACGATGTCATGGTCATTGATGCCAGCACCATGACCTTCCACGAAGGCATATCACTCATCAAAAAAGCCCTGACCGAAGGTGTTGACAGCGAACGCGAAAAGCTCTTCACGGACGAAATCCGCAAGAGTCTCGGCCTCCGCGACGACCGCATCGGCGGCTGGGAGGGCTTCTTTGACAACAAGCAGATCGAACGCATTGAAGTGGCCGACAGGCGCGCCGGCGTCCTCATGCAGCAAATGCGCCTGGGCACCGCCTTGGCCGAAAGCGGCGACGTCCTCAAAGGCTGCATCCACAGCCTTGATGTCGTCTGGGTCGAACGCGCCATCGTTGAAGGCGCCGGCTGGCAAGTCATCAACCGCCAACAGCTCTATCGCGACGAAATCCCGGCACGAACCTTCTTCAAGCATAGCCAGCTGCCCGCTCTCTCCGGCATCCGCGTCGGCACCCGAGCCAAAAAAGTCGCGGACATCGCCCTGCCCTGATATCTCCGGCAGCCTGCCTCCCTGTAACCGGTCAGTCTTTGTCTGAGCGAAACCATAGAGTGTTTCATAGGAGTCATTGGTAGTAACCCTCTCTGAAAATAGACGTGGCTGGGTACAAGCAGCGGTCAGGCGGGCAATGCGTGCTCAAAAGCGGCTGGAAGCCGCTTCTACTCTGCCGGAAAACGCACGTTCGGCGCCGTTTGCCAAGTTCCTGCTGCAAACGACAAAATTGTACGCTGAAAGCGTACCACATACCAGCCTGGGGTTGCGCCTGCGGCGCAACCCCAGGGAAGCCCTCCCGAAATTGCACCCTGTAGGGGTGCCACATAGTCAACACGAAAGATGGGTTGTTGTCCAATGGGTGACCGGCCAATTCCAGCAGCGCTATGCCAGAGCGCACCGTTGTATTTACCGCGCCGGAGCGATAAATTTTGCCTCGCTTATCAGCAGCCCCGGCGCAGCCCGCCCGACTTGGCGGGCGCCGTCATTTTCCCGCAGCCAACTGTCACCACAGGAAGTCAGCCATGAAGCTCCAATTTCTCGGAACGGGTGCCGCCGACTGGCCCAACCCCGGCCCCAAAGTCGGCGCCGGCCGCCGTTTCAGCTCACAATGCCTCAATGACCACGTCCTCCTGGACTGCGGCCCCATGGCCCTTGATGCCATGAATGAATTCGGCCTTGACCCCAATGCCTTGAGTGACATCGTCATCGGCCATCCCCACGGCGATCACTACGACTTCGCCACCATTGCCGCCATCGCCGCCCGTCGCAATCCGGACGCCGAAGCTCTCGTGCTGCACCTCAACACCGCTGCCGCCAAGGCCCTCAACAAACAACAGTCGGAGCTCCCGGACAATCTCCGCGTGGCGCCTTTCCAGCCCGGCGATGCCTTCAGCTGCGGCGACCTGCAATTCCACGCCCTGCCGGCCAATCACAGCCTGGAACGCGCCGGCGAACGCGCCGCGCATTTCTACATCGAAAGCGCCCGGCAGGAAACGCTCTTCTACGCACTGGACGGCTCCTGGCTCCCCAGTGCCACCTGGGGATTCCTGAAGACCAAACGCCTGGACCTCATCATCTGGGAACTCACCTGCGGCGACAAGGATGACTGGCGCCTCTTCGAGCACTGCAACTTGGGCATGCTCAAGATTATGACCAATGTCTTCCGCAACTACGGCCTGCTCAAACCCGACACCCAGATGTTCTGCTCGCACCTGGCGCGAACACTCTGCCCCGACCATGCCATCTTCGCGCCCTACCTCGCCGAACATGGCTATATTCTCGCCTGGGACGGCATGATCCTCAATACCGGAAAATAACAAGCCGCCGGAGGCGTAGTTTGCCACGCCGACACGGCGAATCAGGCGGATCAGGCGGGCATGGCTCGGCAACGCCGCAAAGCGGCGATGCGAGACATAACGCCATAATCTGCGTTAATCTGTGTAATCTGCGGATAAAAA
>JAAZKQ010000060.1 GCA_012799755.1 Lentisphaerota bacterium
CCGAAAGCGGCTGGCAGCCGCTTCCAGTGTGTCCGGGCATTGGGCGCTGAGTTCAGCGGATTTTGTTGTGGTATTCTTGCAGGGACATGACGCCACCGTCACCTTTACGGAAACTAGTGATGCCGTTGGCGGCGGCGTTGGCGGCGGCGACGGTGGTGATATAGGGCACGCCATGGCGGATGGCCGTCTTGCGGATGTACGAGTCGTCAATGGCGCTTTCCTTGCCGATGGGCGTGTTGATCACCAAGTGTATGTCGCCGTTTTTGATGACGTCAACGATATTGGGGCGGCCTTCGTTGATCTTGGCGATAGGTTCGGCCTTGACACCGTGCTGATTGAGGTATTTGCAGGTGCCTTCGGTGGCGAGAATGCGGAAGCCAAGAGCGACGAATTGGCGCGCGGGGGCGAGGACGCCGTCGCGGTCGGCGGGGTGGACGGTGATGAGGACGGTGCCCGAGCCGGGTAGCGGCGGCTTGGCGGCTTCCTCAGCCTTGTAGAAAGCCAGGCCGAAGCATGAAGCCAAACCGAGCACTTCGCCGGTGGAGCGCATTTCCGGGCCGAGGACCGGATCAACCTCCGGGAGCATGGGGAAGGGGAAGACGGCCTCTTTGACGCCAAAGTGGGGGATGGGCTTGTGCGTCAGCTTCATATCGGCGATTTTGCTTCCCATCATGACTTGGGTGGCTACTTTGGCCATGGAGATGCCGCAGACTTTGGAGACCAGGGGTACCGTTCGTGAGGCCCGGGGGTTGGCTTCAATGACATACACCCTGTCTTGGCAGATGGCGTACTGGATGTTCATCAGGCCGACCACGCCCATTTCGCGAGCGATGCGAGCCGTGTAATCACGGATGGTGGCCAAGTGCTCCGGGGCGATGCTGATGGGCGGGATGACGCAGGCGGAGTCGCCGGAGTGAATACCGGCCAGTTCGATTTGCTCCATGACGGAGGGCACAAAAGCCTCATGCCCGTCGGCGATGGCGTCGGCCTCACATTCGACGGCGTTTTCGAGGAACTTGTCAATGAGGATGGGGCGTTCGGGGGTGACATCAACAGCGGCGGCCATGTATTGGCGGAGGGAGTCATCATCATGGACTACTTCCATGCCGCGACCGCCGAGAACGAAGGATGGACGAACCATCAGGGGATAGCCGAGGCGGGAGGCGATGGCCACAGCTTCCTCGGTGGTGCCGGCCATGTCGGAAGTCGGCATGGGAATGGCGAGCTTGTCCATCATTTTGCGGAAGAGATCACGGTCTTCAGCCATGTCAATGACGGCGGGTGGCGTGCCGAGGATTCTGACGCCATTGCGTTCGAGGTCGCTAGCGAGGTTCAGCGGCGTCTGGCCGCCGAACTGGACGATGACTCCGAGGGGCTTTTCCTGCTGGTAGATACTGAGGACGTCTTCGAGGGTCAGCGGTTCGAAGTAGAGCCGGTCGGAAGTGTCGTAGTCGGTGGAGACGGTCTCGGGGTTGCAGTTGACGATGATGGTTTCATAGCCCATGTCGCGCATAGCCAAGGCGGCGTGGACGCAGCAGTAGTCGAATTCAATGCCCTGACCGATGCGGTTGGGCCCGCCGCCGAGGACCATGACTTTTTTGGGATTGCTGGATACTTCGACCTTGTTTTCGCCATTGTAGGTCGAGTAGCAGTAGTAGGCGTTTTCAACGCCGCTGACGGGCACCTTGTCCCACGCTTGACAGAGACCGAGGCCCAGGCGTTGCTTGCGGATGACAGCCTCGGGCGTCTTGAGTAGTTTCGCCAGATAGAGGTCGGAGAAGCCGTCCTTCTTGGCGCGAATGAGCAGCTCGTCCGGCAGTACCTGATCGTGGTAGACCAGAATCTGCTTTTCGAGCTCAACGAGCTCCAGCATCTGTTGCAAGAACCACTCTTTGATGTAGGTCTTGGCCTTGATGTCGGCAATGGTGGCGCCTTTGCGCAAGGCTTCGTAAATCAGGAATTGGCGGACACTGCTGGGCTCGTTGAGGCGCTCCATGAGCTCATCAAGGCTGAGCTGATTGAAGTTTTTATAGAAGCCCAGCCCGGGCTGGCCATTTTCCAGTGAGCGGATGGCCTTGAGAAAGGCCTCTTTGTAGGTTTTGCCGATGCTCATGACCTCGCCGACGGCGCGCATCTGGGTGCCGAGCTTGTCTTGCACGCCCTTGAATTTCTCGAAGGCCCAGCGGGCGAATTTGACGACGACATAGTCGCCGGATGGCGTGTATTGATCAAGACTGCCGTCGCGCCAGTAGGGCAGTTCGTCCAGGGTGATGCCGGCGGCGAGCAGCGCCGACACGTAGGCGATGGGGAAGCCGGTGGCTTTGGAGGCCAGGGCTGAGGAACGCGAGGTCCGCGGATTGATTTCGATGACCACGGTGCGCTTGGTTTTCGGATTGTGGGCGAACTGCACATTGGTGCCGCCGATGACGCCGACTTCGGCGACGATGCGGTAGGCCCAATCCTGCATCTTGGCTTGCTGTTCCTGGCTGATGGTCAACATGGGCGCGGTGCAGAAAGAATCGCCGGTGTGCACGCCGACGGCATCAACGTTTTCGATGAAGCAGACGGTGATCATGTGGCCCTTGCTATCGCGGACCACTTCGAGCTCAAGTTCTTCCCAGCCCAGGAGCGACTCTTCAATGAGGACTTGGTGAACCATGCTGGCTTGGAGACCGCGGGCGGCGATGGCGCGCAGTTCATCAACGTTGTAACAGAAACCGCCGCCCGTGCCGCCCATGGTATAAGCTGGGCGGACGACGACGGGAAAGCCGATGCTCTTGGCGGCGGCTTCAGCGTCATCAACGGTGTTGACGGCCTGGCTGCGAGCCATGTCAATGCCGAGGGTGTCCAGGGTGTTTTTGAAGGCGGTGCGGTCTTCGCCACGTTCAATGGCGTCGAGCTGGACGCCGATGAGCTCGACCTGGTATTTTTCGAGCACGCCATTTTTGGCCAGTTCGGAGGCCAGATTCAGGGCGGACTGGCCGCCGAGGTTGGGAAGGAGGGCGTCGGGCCGTTCCTTGTCAATGATCTCTTCCATGCGGGCGACATTGAGGGGCTCGATGTAGGTGGCATCGGCGATGCCGGGGTCGGTCATGATGGTGGCGGGGTTGGAATTGACCAGCACGATGGAGTAGCCGAGACTGCGCAGGGCCTTGCAGGCCTGGGTGCCGGAGTAGTCGAATTCGCAGGCCTGGCCGATAATAATCGGTCCCGAGCCTATGATCATGACTTTACGAATGTCGTCGCGCTTCGGCATAGCCTTCTCCTCGTGGTTGCTGGGCATAAAGAAGGCTGAGGGAGATGAACTCCCTCAGCACTGCTGAAATCATTGGCTTGGCTGGTTGGCGACTGACGCCGGCAATCTGCGTATGCCGGAAAAATACTGTATAGGAACGGGAGGTGAAAAACAAGCCGGTCGGCTAGTTTTTTTGGGTGATAATTTCCCTAGGTGACATGAATTGTCGTGACAATAACTGAAAATACCGGCCTTTGCCGGCCTCCGCTAGCGTTTGTCAGTGGGGTTGAAGGGTGGCGGCGCCAGTCGGCGGAAATTGGGGATGCGATGGAGGGTGATGAGATTGGTATCGTGGCGGCTTTTAGCGTCGAGGTCTCCGGAACGACTGAGCACGAGCATATCCTCATCAACGATAAGTAGAGAC
>JAAZKQ010000594.1 GCA_012799755.1 Lentisphaerota bacterium
AACGGCCAATTATCAATCGGTGACCGATTGCCATTCTATCCATCGCGACCGTTTTGTTACATAGCCCGCAGGGTGATCGGGGGTATATTAGCATTTTCTCGACCCATGATGTTTTGGAGTTCGGTCTCGCCACAGAATGCAAGAACAAGGAGCAAAGACATGGCAATTCGTATTGGCTTGATTGGTGCAGGGCGAATGGGCGCGAACACGCATGCGCCGGCGATCACGGTTCGCGAGGACGTGGTCATTAGCGCGGTGTACGACCCGTTGCCGGCGGCGGCGCAGGTCGTCAGGGACAAATACCAGGCGACGATTTGCGAATCGGCAGAGGCTCTTGCGGCGCGGGCCGATGTTGACGCGGTGATGATCTGTTCGCCGACCTACACGCATATTGAGGGCATCCGCGCCACGGCCAAGACCGGCAAGCCGATATTCTGCGAAAAGCCCTTATGCCGCAGCTTGGCCGAGGCCGATGAGATTCTCAAACTTCTCAAGGGCTATCAGGCGCCGGTGACAGTGGGCTTTGTGCGCCGTTTTGGCGCCGGCCAGCAGAAATTCTACGAAATTGTATCCTCCGGCGTGCTCGGGCCTCTGCGCATAGCGACGGCCGAGATGATGCTCGGCGTCTACAAACGGCAGGAGGGCGACTGGTTTGCGGATTTTGCTCTCAGCGGCGGCATGATACTCGACATGTTCATCCATCATTTTGACCTGTTCAACTGGTCGTTTGGCATGCCGCAGCGAGTGTATGCGCAAGGCACCCTGCTCAGCCGCAAGCAGCCCGAGCCGGCTGACTACGTTTCGGGGACGATGACTTTCCGCAATGGCGTGATCTGCAATCTCAGCGGCGGCTGGCTGCGTTTTGGTCGCAGCAACAACTACATGGATGTCTATGGCGATAATGGCTGCGTGAGCTACAAGTGGGGCGCGCCGAATGTGACGCTGATCTTGAAGGGCCAGGAGCCCGTCGTCTATGAAACGCCCGAGCCGCTGCCGGTCTTTCAAGCTGAAGACAATGTTTGGCTGGACGCCATTCTGGGCAAGGGCAAGGTCAAAGTGACGCTCGAAGACGGTGTGAATGCCGTCAAAGTCGCCTTGGCTCTGATCGAGTCCGCACAGAGCAATCGTGTGATTGAACTCTGAGACGACGACAGGCACTGAAGTGCGTCAGCCGCCTCGGCAGCCGCCGTGCGATGACAAGGAGAAAACGCAAATGAAGAAAATTTTCGTCTGTATGCTCGTGGCGACCGCAGCGGCCCTCGCGCAGATTCAGCAGCAGCCCGCCGGCGGGGTTGTATGGACCAATGTCGGCCCCGGCGGCGGCGGCTACATTCAGAGCATTGCCGCCAGCTTTTTTGATGCCGATGAGCTCTTCGTCGGCTGCGACGTCGGCGGCTTCTACCGTTCGACGGATGGCGGCAAGAGCTACCAGGTGCACAACACGGGGCTGCAAGATTACTACGTGGAGGTGGTTGCGCCGCACCCGGCCGATCCCGAGTTGATCTTCCTCGGTTGTCGCAGCGGGGTGTATCGCAGCCGTGACCGCGGTCGCAGTTGGCAATGGCTGCGCGAGGGTTTTCCAGCGATCAGCGGGTGGAGCTGGTCCGCGGCTATTTCGGCCATTGCCTTTGTGCCGGGCAAGCCGCAGGTGGTCTACGCAGCTGTTGGCGATCCGCGCGGCGGCAAGCATTATCGCAGCGAAATCTATCGTTCGCTGGACGGCGGCGACAGCTGGACGCAGATTGTCTCGCCGGGGCAGTTGCCGGAGAAGTGCAACATCACGGCCTTGCAGATTGATCCCCGCAACGATCAGCGCCTGCTGATTGCCGGCAGCTGCGGCGTTTTCATCAGCACTGACGGTGGCGCCAGCTGGCAGGAGAGCAATGACGGGCTGCCGGCGCATCGCCGCGCCCGGCGTCTGGTCATAGCGCCGAGCAACCCGGACGTGGTTTATCTGAGTATGTGTGCGGCGTCAGGAGAGAAACCTTGGCAGGGCGGCGTGTATCGCTCGGACGACGGCGGGCGCAGTTGGCAGGCGCGCTGCACGGGCTTGCCGAATCACGTGGCGCCGAAGGCCAGTGATACGGTGATGCTTACCAGCAATGTGGATCGCTTGCAGGTTGACCCGCGCGATGCGGACAAAGTCTGGGCCGGCGGTCGTGCCTGGGTGAACGCCACGGTCTATCTGAGCCGCGATGGCGGCCAAAACTGGCAAACCGTGCTCAGGAACACCCACCTGGAAGACCCTAACTACCAATCCGGCTGGATTAACTTCTGGGGGCCGAGCGTTACCTGCCTGACGCTGTCGCCCGTCAAACCCGACCGCCTTTATTTCGGCACCTCCGGCCATGTCATTCGTACGGATAACGATGGCCGCAGCTGGGAGCAGCATTATTGTCGCCAATTTGATGATGGCCGCATCGCCGGCACCGGCCTGGAGGTGACCTGCCTGCACAATGTCATGCCCCATCCGCGCATTGCCGACAAGGTATTCTTCGGCTATTTCGATATTGGTTTGCTGTGGACTGACGATGGCGGCGAAAGCTTCCGGCGCTCTGTGCAGGGCATCCCCAGAGCACATCAGAATTCGTGTTTTACGATGGTTTTCGACACCCGCGACGACGCTCGTGCCTGGGCCGTTTTCGGATCCTGGGGCGGTGGCGGCAGCGGCATTATGGCTGAAACGCGTGACTGCGGGCAGAGCTGGACGCCGCTGACCCACGAGAACAGCGGCCTCGGCAGTGACAAGCCCGGCAATCTCACGGCACTGCCCGGCGCCGATGGGGCCACCGTGCTGTACCTCACCCAGAAGTCCAAGGGGCTGCTCTGTAGCAGTGATGGCGGGCAGAGTTGGCAGCCGCGCAATGCGGGCTTGCCGGATACGGATATACGCCTGTTCGCGGCGCATCCCACGGTGGCAGGCAAGATGTTCTGCCTCTTCAGTGCCGGCAAAGACCGCGAGCCCGCTGCCTATCTGTCGCAGGATGGCGGCCAGAGCTGGAGCAAGGCCGGCGACCTGCCTTGTTCGGACCTCAAGCGGATCGTCGTCGCCGAGGACGGCGTGGTCTACGTGACCGGGCGGGTCAGCCGCGAGCATCAAGGGGGGCTTTTTGCCAGTCGCGATGACGGCAAGAGCTGGCAAAAGCTTTTCGCCAACAAATTTGCCCAGGGGCTTGCGGTGGATCCGCGTAATCCCCGGCGCATTGTCATCGGTCTGATAGACCACCCCTATCATGACCAGTGCACGGGTGACGGCGTCTATGTGAGCAATGATGGCGGCGGCAGCTGGCAATGCCTCAACAACGAGACCTTGCATAATCTTTCGGCGACCTGCATCGCCTTCGATCCGCAGCGCCCAAACAAACTTTGGATCGGCACCGGCGGCAATGGACTGTTCTACACCACCTTGGAATGAGATAGATAGTCCGAGGCCAATGGCAGGCGCAAGCGTATGCCGGAGGCTAACGGCAGACGTTCATTTTTCGGGCGGGGCACGTTTCGCTTCGCGGCTGCTTGCGCTGTTTGCGGGGTCATGTCACGCTGCGGGCTACAAGCCCGCAGCACAACCGGGAGACCTGGACTTGGGTTGTTCGGTGACTGGCGCCGCTTGCGGGGTCATGTCACGCTGCGGGCTGCAAGCCCGCAGCACAGCCGGGAGAGGGCGCGCTTGGTTCCGCAGAACGGACAGGGAACAGGTGCCTGTCCACCCTGTCCTCTTTATCAATGAGTGCCATTTACTATTTTTTCAGGAAAAATTTTGTTTTAGCTATTGAGATTCACCTGAGAAATTCGTATACTATGTGCAATTGGTTACCGCAGATTTGAATAGCGGGTATGAGCATGTGGAACATGCACAAAGAGGGTGTGACCAGATATATGGCGTCTCCTTGGTGCTTTGCCGTTTTGCGGCCAAGGGTGCCAAGCGCTTGGTGCAGCTTGCTGAAGCCGCAAATATCAATGAGTAACCGATTGTGTTTTTCAAGAATAGTTTTATTTGAGCTGCTGAAATTCACGCGAAAAGTGTTATATTACGCATTTCTGTTAGTCGCAGATCTGAATGGCAACAACGTGCGCATGTGAACGTAATATAGAAAGAGAGTGCGATCATGAAGAAGTTTGTGGTATTTTTGGTGATGGCCTTGACGAGTGTGTCGGCTTTTGCCGCTTTCCAGTACAGCGTCGTGAAAAGTACGGTGGCAGGCAAGTGGAATGATGGCGGCCCGAACATGGGTGTTTACGGCTATGCCTACAGCATCAAGGTAACCGAAGGTTCAGGGGCCATATACATTGTGGATAAAATTAACAACCTGTACAGCATGTCGGGCAACAACGAGCTACTGAGCTTGGAGGTTGACATGTCTTCCACCAGCAACTACGGCTGGGTGGATGTGGCCACCGGTGTCGCCCATAATGCCGAAGGCTCAACCATAGCAACCTACAGCGAACAGAAGAACGAGTGGAACGATTTGGTTACCCAGACGGGTTACAAGCTGGGCGACTTCAGTGCCGGCGATGAAATCGGCGTGTGGCTGAGGCCCAAAAACTATGACTTCACCGGCGCGTCGGTATTCCATAAAGACAACCCGATCAATAGCCCGCAGATGACCTATCGGAATGCCCAGGTGGGCCAGGACGCAACCGGCATGGACTTGTATCAGCTGGATTACACGGGGATCGGTGACGATGGTTCCATCTTCTTTGGCTTTTACGGCGCTGCCGGCACCGGCGGCGACACCGGCGACGGTACCGGCGGCGACACAGGCGGCCCGGTTGGCCAGCCCCTGCCGGGCACGTTGGCTACCTTGCTCCTTGGCGGCGCCATCGGTGGCGCTGCGGGCATGAAGAAACGCCGCAATAAAAAAGCCTGATGGCATAGCAGCAACTGAATAGTCTCGGCATCGGTCGGTATTCGCAAGAGTGAGTACCGACCGTTTTTTTTGATTGACGATGTTGGCGCGTCAAATTCGGGCGCCCTTTGATAATATTACACATAGCTCTTACCCAAGTACGCTGGAAGCGTGCAACATAGCGGCCATGGAAATGTGTTCTCCCGATCCAGCGGCGGCGACGAGGGGACACCCATTGGCGCCAATGGGTTGGCGCGATGGGGCATTGCTCTAAGCAAGGTGTGGCTTGGTTCGTGTTCCGCCGGCTGACGCCATAAAAAGCAGTTTGGAAGTGCAATGTGTGCGGTTTGGCGTCAGTAATGGCGTTGATTGGAGCGTTATTCAGACGGATGTCCAGGCGGTTTTTCAGCATCGAGGCGGTCGGCAGCATTGCCAAATCAGACAGGAGAGGTATCGTGAAGCATTTTTGCAGGCAATGTGTTCTTTGTTTTTTCCTATTCAGTGGCGTCATGGCGTTTTCACAGCAAAGGATGGTGGACGTGGTGAAGAGGCATGAGATAGGCAAAGTGTGGGCGGGGCATCCGGTGGGCTTTGCGTTTTTGACCCAGCACGGTCGGCAGTTCATTGCCTACTATGATGCGGAGCGGCGCCTGACGGTGGCGGCGCGCGAATTGGGCAGCGATGACTGGCGCTACCAAGTGCTGCCATCGTCCACGGGCTGGGATAGCCACAATTATCTCACCATGCATATTGATGACGACAATCATATCCATCTCTCCGGCAATATGCATTGCGTGCCGCTGATTTACTTCCGCACGACGCGACCATTGGACATCAGTAGCTTCGAGCAGATACCGGCGATGGTCGGCAGCGAGGAGAAACGCTGTACCTACCCGCGCTTTTTACGCGGTGCGCAAAAGGAACTGATTTTTGCCTATCGCGATGGCCAGAGCGGCAACGGCAATGATATCTACAACGTCTATGACCTCAAGACACGCCAGTGGCGGCGGCTCCTGGACCAGCCGCTGACCGACGGCAAGGGCCTGATGAATGCTTACTGCGTCGGCCCCAAGGCCGGCCCCGACGGTTTTTTCCATCTCTGCTGGATGTGGCGGGACACTCCCGATTGCGCGACGAACCACAATTTATCCTATGCGCGCAGTCGCGATCTGCGGCACTGGGAGACAGCTGATGGTCAACCGGTGGTACTGCCCATGACCTTGGAGACGCCCGGACTTATCGTTGATCCCACGCCGAGGAAACATAGCGGCATGATCAACATGGGTTTCGACATCGGTTTTGATGCCGAACAGCGAGTGATTTTGAGCTACCACAAGTACGACGAGAAGGGCAATAGCCAAGTCTACAACGCCCGGCGTGAAGATGGCCGCTGGAACATCGTCCAGACCAGTGATTGGGATTGGCGCTGGGAGTTCTCCGGCGGCGGTTGCGTGCCCTGTGAGGTGAGCGGCGGCGCGGTCAGCCCGACCGACGATGGTTTTCTTGCCCAGGGCTATCGCAATCGTGAAAAAGGCAGCGGCACTTGGAAGCTCGACCCGAAGACCCTCAAGCCCGTCGGCAAAATCCTTGTTGAACGGGATAGAATGCCGGCGGACTGGGGCAAACTGGAAGGCAGCTTTCCCGGCCTGCGGGTGAAGTCAGCGCGCAGTACGGCCGATGACGGCTCCGACATCATCTACCTGCTGCGTTGGGAGACGCTGCCCGTCAATCGGGATCGTCCACGCCCGGAGCCCTGGCCGGAACCGAGTAGCCTGACACTGTGGGAAGTGCGCGGAAAAATCTAACCCCAAGCATCCCTTTTTGGGCCCAATGCTCTGCCGAAAAGCGGTAGAACGGCATGCTGGGGTGATAAGCGTATTGAGCATTGCGACAAGGGAGTGATGCGGATGGACGCCATTGCGAACAACATTTTGGCCACCATTGGCAAGACGCCGTTGGTGCGTCTGGCGAAAATCAACTGCGGGGCGGCTGAGCTGTTGGCGAAAGTCGAGTTTTTCAATCCGGGCGGCAGTATCAAAGATCGCGTCGGTCTGGCGATGATTGAGGACGCCGAGAGGCGTGGCTGCTTGCGTCCGGGCAATCTGATTGTGGAACCGACCAGCGGCAATACGGGCGTCGGTCTGGCTCTGGTGGCGGCTGTCAAAGGCTATCGGCTGATCTTGACGATGCCCGAGACTATGAGCGTTGAGCGGCGCAGGCTGCTGGCGGCCTATGGCGCTGAGTTGGTGTTGACCGATGGCGCCAAAGGCATGATCGGCGCCATTGCCAAGGCGGAAGAAATCGTGGCGGCAAACCCCGGCGCTTTCATGCCGCAGCAATTTTTGAATGAGGCCAACCCGGCGATACACGAGAAGACGACGGCGCAGGAAATCCTCAATGACACGGCTGGCCGAGTGGATGTTTTTGTGGCGGGCATCGGCACTGGTGGTACCTTCACCGGCGTCGGGCGCGCCTTGCGCCGGCGGCTACCCAAAGTAATGTTGGTCGGGGTGGAGCCGGCGGACTCGCCGGTCTTGTCCGGCGGGGCGGCCGGCCCGCACACGATCCAGGGAATTGGCGCGGGTTTTGTTCCCGGCGTCATGGACGTGGCTTTGCTGGACGAGGTGCTGCCGGTGTCGGCCGACGCAGCGATGAACACCGCGCGACTCGCCGCGCAGCGCGAGGGCATACTGGTGGGCATATCGGCCGGCGCGGCCTTGTTTGCGGCGTTGGAGTTGAGCAAGCGTCCGGCCTTGGCGGGCAAGCGGATCGTGGTGATTTTGCCCGATACGGGCGAGCGTTACCTCTCCGCCTACAATTATCACGAGCCGTTGACTCCTCTGCGTTGAGGGAAGCGAGGCGGGCGAAGGCCAAGTTGCTCAGGGCAGGGTGACTTCGCACATGACTGGGAAGTGATCCGAAGGGCAGAGACCATCGTCGGTGTCATCAATAGTGCGGTGGCTGTGGACGCGTATGCCCTCGCTGACGAAGATATAGTCTATTTCCCGTTTTGGCGGCCGATCACGTTCATAGCTGAAGCCATTGAAGGTGCCGACGGGGCCGAGGTGGGCGATCTCGGAGAGGGCCTTGCTGTTGTGGAGCTTTTTCCGCACGGCCAAGATAGTTTTACTGTTGGGGAAGGTGTTGAAGTCACCGGTGAAAAGGATGGGGGGCGCCGTTGGCGATGGCGTCCATCCTGCTTAATATCAGCTTTACGCCATTGAAACGCGCATTTCTGCTGCGATGATCCAAGTGGGTATTGATGTGGACGAATTCCTTGCCGCTGATTTTATCCCGGAAGCGGCCCCAGGTGCAAATACGGCGATTGGCACTTTCCCATGACGAGGAACCGGGCACTTCCGGCGTTTCCGATAACCAGAAGGTATCGGAGGTCAGTAGCTCGAAACGCGCGGGGCGGTAAAGGATGCAGCTGTACTCGCCGCCGCGCTTGCCGTCGGCACGGCCGACACCGATGCTTGCCCACTCTGGATCGCCAAGCAGGAATTGCAGCTGTTTATAGGTTGCCTCCTGCAAGCCCACGATGTCGAATTGATGCCGCTCAATGAGTGCCTTGACGCGCGGGGCGCGACTTGGCCAGTCGTTGGGCGCTTTGTCTACGGGACAGCGGATATTGAAGGTCGCCACGCGGAGGCGTACGCTATCATCAGCCAGGGCCGGCAGGGTCACGAGGCAGAGTATGATTATCAGAATGCAGCGCATTTGGGGCAACCGGGTCATTTCTTCTGCTCTTTGTTTATGGTCTCATATCATGGGGTTCGTCGCGGGCAAAACAGTAGCCTGCTTCGGCGCCTTTGCCAATGGGCAATGATCTGTCATGAGGATGGCGTTGACTCATTCAATGCCTGCGCCCGCAGCTTTGGCCGGTTGCATTGCCATGGCATGTGTGTACTATCACGCCGCGCTTTCCTCAAGATGTGGTGCCGGCGAGGAATTTGCCGAGCACGGCCCGGGCGTCGTTTTCAGCGCCTTGGGCGCAGGGGGTGCTGGTTTGGGCGGTGAACCACGGTGTGCCTTGGCGCCAGAGGCGGCGGAAGGCGAGGAAATTGCCGGTGGAGACATCGGCCGAGCTGTACCACACCCACACCATGAGGCGTTGAGCACCACGCTGTGCAATGATTTCGCTGACGTAGAGTTTTTGATCGGCGATGCCGACGCTGACAACATTCTCAGCGTCAATGGCCCACCCTGACACCCGCAGGCAGTGACTGGCCGGATGAATCTGGTGGACATTTTCCACGCAGGTTACAGCCAGGATGCTGACGATGTGTTCATCGGATGCGAAGATGTACTTGCCGACGTCGCTTGAGCCGTAGAAGCGTTCGTCGGCGGGCGTGATTGTCAGCGCTCGCCCGAAGAATTCGCCGCGATCAAGAAAGCTGAAATCTGGAATGAAGGACGGCGCGCTGCGATAGAGGGTTCGTGCTTGCCAAGC
>JAAZKQ010000595.1 GCA_012799755.1 Lentisphaerota bacterium
ACCCGCTGGTCCAAACTCGCCGGCAGCTCCGGGAGCTCATCGCGGTCGGCAGCTGCCAGCTTTCGTTTCAGCTCCTGCCGGCAGTCCCGGCATTGCATGCAATGCTCCATCAGCTCCTTGGACAATGCACCGTCGCTATTGCTGATTTCGGCAATGTAGTCGTTACAGGTCTTGGCGTTTTTTCTCATCTTTGGCTTCCTCCTCGTCGCGCTGTCGCCAAGCGGGAGGGATAACAAGGCCCCCAACGCGATACTGGCGCGCTGAGGGCCTTGGCAAGGCTGATTTAGTAAAATCTGCTGTGGTCAACCTGTGGCGACCGACCGCATGACAGGTCACATCCCGCAGGACTGGACACTATTGATGTGGTTGTAGCCGGATGCCATCATGTGCTGCATAAAGCGATGGTAACGCTTGCAGAACGGATCGTCCTCACCTGCGGCCGCGTCATCACCCCAGATACGAACAACGCCCTCTTTGCCGTAGGCGAGCATCAGCTGCTGTCCCGGGCGATCAAGGATCTTGCCGGAGCGGACCACCTGCGCCCGGTCCTCACCCTGGAGGGTGGCCAGACATTCGCCAAAGCGGTTGTAACACTTACCGAGGGCGTCGCCACCGGTGCCGTAGAAGTCATGATAGCCGTCACCGGTGAAATCAATGGGCATGAGATCATTGCCTGGGAAAGGCATGGTGAAATCAACGGGCTTGCCGCTGACGGCGTCAAAATAGTAGAGAATGGGCTTGCTTTTATGGATATCGCCGCCCTTGGCGTCCAAGGCCAGGCTCATGGCCATGGCGATACGCCGACGGTCTTCGCCGATGTTGGCAACCCAGCCCTTGTGCATGTGGCCGGCCTCCACCGCGCTCCAGACGATGTTGCCGTTGAAGTCGTAGGTGACCACCCGCGGCGCTCCGCCGCCTTCCCGGCAGGTGTAGATGTAGCGCCGTTTGTCGGTCGGGTCAATGAAAGGCACCACAATGTCCGAATGTGCCTTAAAGCGGTCGCGGTCGCAGCAGAACAATTCATGGCCGTCGTCAACGCTGAGGATGCGCTCGCCCCAGAAGATTTCGTCCACGCCGTCGTTATTCATGTCGAGGATGGGAAAAACATGGCTGGCGCGGGCGCCGGGCGCATCGCCGGGGATAAGGATTTCCCAGCGCTTGATCATGCCGTTCTGGTATCCTTGGAGATGCATGTCGCGATAGGTGCCTTGGGCGGTAATAAGCACGGGCTCGTCATGGCTGTAACCGGCCGCGAGGGTATAGCGGTAGGTGTTGCTCATGCTTTCACCGCGCGGGTACTGCGGCCAAGGCCACTGGCCGGTGACCTCGCCGCTGCGCGGGTCAATGCGCTCCAGCACCCGGTAGTAGGTCGTCAACGGCAGATTCGGTCGAGTGTTGCCGACGTACCAGATTTCATCCACGCCATCACCATCAAGGTCAAATGACAGCACCGGCGAGTACCAGATGCCCGGCACCAGTCCCCAGCCCATGTCGCGGCGCCAAAGCAGCTTGCCGCTGTTGCTGATCAGGGTCATTTTGAGGGTGTCCCGCGCGTAGTTGAAGGCCTCGGACCAGGGATCAATGTTGGGATTCCGCGAATGGATGAAGAGCGTCGCTTCCTCCTGGCCGGCGCCCATGGCGACCGGAATTGACCGCATTTGCGCAAAGTCCTCCCCGATGGTAAAACTGCAAAGTTCACGAATCATTTTTGCACCTCGTGATTATGTTCTGCGTTTTGCCGGCCATGACGCCATGGCCCTATGGTTTGCCTACTATACACCGCCCGCGCCGTTTGCGTCATGTCGCGCAGGTTCGCAGGTAGTGACAGGCCGTAAGCGGTCAGCTGTTGATAATTGTTGTTCCGCAAGCTACTTATGGACAATATGGACAGTATGGACGGCGGGCAAGCTGGTGTTGTCGTCCATCGTGTCCATAATGTCCATACTGTCCATCGTTTCGCAGGCGCCAGGCAGTCACGGGCACTTGACGTTACAGCCCGCAGCACGACCGGGAGACAGACGCTGGGTTTTGCAGGCGTAACGTCGGGAGATAGACGCATGGTTTTTCGTTTGCAGGGTCATGTCACGCTGCGGACTGCAAGCCCGCAGCACGGCCGGGAAACAGGCGCGCCTGGTGAAAGTGGACAAAGCAGACAGCGGTGGACAACATATGCCATCGTCCGTAGCGTCCATACTGTCCATAGCAGTAACCACCCCGGCAGGGAATACACCGGGGACAATTTGCCGGAAACTCGCGGTTCGTCGCCTCCCGGTCATATGGCTGACCACGCTGCGGGTTTCATAAGAGCCATGGATATTATGTGGCCCCCCGGCCTGGCGCAGTCTGTCCTTCCCGCGCGCGCGACCTTATGAGGATGGGGGCCCCCTAGGGTGGGTGGGCTGGTATTTAAAGAACTGCGCGAAAAATAGCCAAAATTTGCCCATAAACAAGCAAAAAATCGCCAAGTAATGGCAAATTGTGCTTCCTGATGATTTCAGCTGCCTTGTCACGATTGTGATTGAACGGTTCTTCGTTGCGAGTTCCGACGACTCGCCCGGCGAGTTTCATAGGAGGAGCTTGAGGGAATAACAGTTATCAACGAGTGACCAGTTACGTCCTTACAGCGTTTTGGAGCAATCACGCTTGCATTCCCCAACAATTCGGGTAGCTTCATCTGCGCGCGGCGGCCTTGAAATCTCCAGTTATCGGATAGCTTCACCCGCAGGAAGCAGCCCCGCAGCCGCCGGCACGACGCTGTTCCCAACCCCGCCGGCCATTTGGCCGGACTTCCCTGTTTCAGCTAGGAGTATAAGCCATGACCACCTGGACCACTGTCAGCAATTACGAAGACATGAGCAAACTCGGCGCCGAACTGATCTTCGCCAAGACGACGAAGTGCCTCCAGCAGAAGAAAAAGTGCCTGCTGGGCCTTGCCACCGGCAATACCATGATCAGGCTTTATGAGCTTCTCGCCGCAATGTTCAATGAGAACAACACCGACCTCAGCGGCCTTATGACCTTCAATCTCGACGAATATGCCACCGCCGATGGCTGCGAAGTCCCGCCGACACACCCGCTGAGCTACCGAAAATACATGGACGAAAAGCTCTTCTCCAAACTCCGGCCTGAGCGGCGTTTCAAACCAGACCACGCATTCTTTCCTCCGGCGCAGAACGCCGCCGGCTACGATACGCTGATCGCCGACCATGGCGGCCTTGACTTGCAACTGCTCGGCATCGGCTTCAATGGCAATATCGCTTTCAACGAACCCATGAGCGAAAAGGACATCTCCGCCGACGACTTTGC
>JAAZKQ010000596.1 GCA_012799755.1 Lentisphaerota bacterium
ATAATCTGCGCCAATCTGCGCCTTCTGCGGATAAAAAATGTCTGTTATCAATCGGTAACCGCTTACCGCGGCTTGCAAGTTCTTGGCGCTTGGCGTTTGCCTCGGCGGTCCTTGGATAGTAGATTTTATGTTTGTCCATTTTCCCTGTCCCGCATCCGTTTCCCCTTGCATTTGATCAACAAAAAGGATACCCTGACAATGAAAAAGAGCGTAGGCATTCTGTGCTGCCTGATCGTAGCGCTGGGTTTGTGTGGTTGTGGCAAAGGCAAAGCCACCCTGCATCTGTACAGCTGGGCGGATTATTTCAGCCCGGACATCATCAGGCAATTCGAGAAGGAGTTCAAGTGCCGGGTTGTCTACGACACCTTTGACTCCAACGAGGCGCTCCTCGCCAAGCTCCAGGCCGGAGCGACGGGCTACGACGTGATCATTCCCAGCCACTACATCATCGCCTCGCTGGTGAAGGAAAATATGTTACTGGAATTGGACAAGAGTCGCCTGAGCACCCTCAAACATCTTGATCCCGACGTGGTCGCGATGCTGCCCGATCCCGACTGCAAGCACGCCATCCCCTATATGATGAGCTATACCGGCATCGGCTACAACAACACCAAGCTGGACAGCCCGCCCGATTGGAATGTCTTTGCCCGTAGCGACCTCAAGGGGCGCATGACTCTGCTGGACGATATGCGCGAAGTCATCGGCTCCGCCCTCTGCGCACTCGGGCTTGACGCCAACAGCACCGACGATGAAGAGCTCGCCAAAGCTCGCGAGCTGATCATGACCTGGCGCGCCAATGTTGCTAAATTTGAAAACGAGCAGTACAAAAATGGCATCGCCTCCAATGAATTCTATGTCGTGATGGGCTACTCAGGCGATCTCATGCAGGTCATTGATGAAAATCCCCACGTCTCCTTCACCATTCCCAAGGAGGGCTGCCTGCTCAGCTGCGATATGCTGGCCATACCCAGAAATACTCCCAACAGTGACCTGGCCTACGCATTCCTTGATTTCATCCATCGTCCCGACATCGCCGCCGCCAACACCGAACATGTTTTCTTCTGCTGCCCCAACAAGGAGGCCTATGCCTTGCTCAGCGAAGACGTCCGCAACAATCCCGCGGTGTTCATTGACCCCGAAATCTTCGCCAAATCGAAATTCACCCTCGACCTCGGCGACAATCTCGGCAAATACACCAGGCTCTGGGACGAAATCAAAGCCGGAAAATAAGCTCTTCGCTGTTTGCTCGGACGGATTGGACGGCTCACCGGGTGATCCGTCCGCGAAAAAGATGTTTTTTTTATCCGCAGATTCCGCAGATTAACGCAGATTATGGCGGCATGTCTTGCCGCTGCTCGGCAATTCACGCCGCCCGGGTTTTTATTCGCAGATTGGGGGCGATGTTTTTTTTATCCGCAGATTCCGCAGATTAACGCAGATTATGGCGGCATGTCTTGCCGCTGCTCGGCAATTCACGCCGCTGGGTTTTTTATTCGCAGATTGAGGCGGATTTTCACAGATTAGGGGGGGCGATGTTTTTTATCTTGGACTGATTCGTCTGAACCGCCTGCTCGCGCCGCCGGGGAGGATTGGCTTACGCAAAGGCGCGAAGAAATCATTGTTTCATGCCTCGTCTGCCCATCTATGACATTGAAGCGAGTTTTTTGGCGGCGCTGCGCGCGGCGGGCCAGTTGGTGCTGACGGCTCCAACAGGGTCCGGCAAATCCACGCAAGTACCGCGCATGATACTGCCGCTGCTGCCGGCCGACGAGCGCATCCTGGTGTTGCAGCCGCGGCGCCTGGCCGCGCGCATGCTCGCTGAGCGGGTCGCCGAAGAACTCGGCGAAAAGGCCGGCGGCCTGGTCGGCTACCAAACTCGCTTCGAACGCTGTCATGGCGCGGACACGCGCATCCTTTTCATCACCGAGGGCATCCTGCCACACATGCTGCAGAGCGACCGCGCTCTGCGTGGCACCGGCGCCATCATTTTCGATGAATTTCATGAGCGGAGCCTCCATGTTGACCTCGGTCTGGCCTTGGCTCGCGAGTGCCGTCAGCGCTACCGACCGGACTTGCGGCTGGTAGTCATGTCGGCAACCATCGTTGCCGAGCCCTTGCAGGCCTACCTTGACGGTTGTCCGCATATTCACGCCGAAGGCCGCTGTTTTCCGGTGACGACCAGCTACCTGCCACCGGCGCCGCGGCAGCCTGTCACCAGCGCCGCCGCCTTGGCCGTGCGACAGATCATCGCCGGCGGCGAAGCCGGTGATATCCTCATTTTCATGCCCGGCGTCTACGAAATCCGCCAGACGGCTGACGAGTGCCGGCGTCTTTGCGGCAGCGCCGGCTTGGTGATTCTCCCGCTTTACGGCGAGATGTCGCCGGAAGAGCAGCACCAGGTCATGGCTCCGGCCGACAAGCGCAAGATTATCATTGCCACCAATATCGCCGAGACTTCGCTGACCATTCCCGGCGTGCGCATCGTCATTGACAGCGGCCAGGCCCGCAACAACCGCTATGACGCCGGCCGCGGCGTCAATATGCTCGAAACGCGTCCCATTGCCCGCGATTCCGCTGACCAGCGCGCTGGTCGCGCTGGTCGTGAGGCGCCCGGATACTGCTACCGCCTCTGGTCGGAGTTGGAACACAACGCCAAACCGGCGCGCAGCCTGCCGGAAATCCAGCGCGTGGACTTGGCCGAGACACTTATGCTTACCAACGCCTTCGGTTTTCACGACCCGGTGACCTTTCCTTGGTTTGAGGCACCACCCGAACGGGCACTCAGCGGCGCCCAGCGATTGTTGGAGCAGCTGGGAATACTGCGCAAAGAGCATGGCGGCCTCAGCGAGCTCGGCCGACAGCTGCTGCCTTTTCCCGCTCACCCGCGACTGACCCTGCTCATGTGGCTTGGCGCACAAGCCGGCTGTTTCCATTACTGCGCCATGGCGGCAGCCATCATCGGTGGCCGGCCACTGATTACCAGTCGCAGTGGCGGCAGCGAGCAACGGCGGCAGCGCCGCCAGGACGCGCGCCAATTCAGCCGTGCCGAAGCACTCCCGCAATCTGATTTCTTCACTCTCTTTGCGCTGCTGGACGCCGCCCGCGAAGGCCGCTTCGACCTGGAGACCTGTCGCTCGTTGGGCATTCATGCCGGCGCCGCCCGCGATGTCTGGCGCGATGCCGGCGAATTCAAGCGCCTCGCCCGACGCGCGGCATGGCCCACCCGCGACGAAGAAGGCCGCGAAATCGCCTTCCTGCAATGCCTCCTGCGCGCTTTTCCAGACCGCATTGCCAAACGGCGCGATGCCGGCACGCTGCTCTGTCTCCTTGCTGACGGCCGCTACGCCGAACTCAGCCGGAACAGCGTCGCCCGGGATGAGTCCCTGCTTGTCATCGCCGAAATTCGCGAGGGCCTTGCCGGCAGTGGCCAGCAAAGCAGCAAGCTCAGCCTGGGCTTGGCCTCCGGCTGCCGTGAAGAGTGGCTGTGGGAATTCTTTCCCGATGAGTGGGTGGACAGCGATGAGATCAGCTGGGACGAAAAACTCCAGCAAGTCGTCAGCCGCCGCACCCTGTCCTGCCTGGGGCTGCTCATGGAGGAAAGCATTCGCCAACAACCCGACGTCACCGTTGCCGCTGAGCTCATGGCGCAACGCCTGGACGAGGGCAAGCTCACTCTCCCCGGCTGGAATGATGAGGTTGAGGCTTGGATTGATCGCGTACGCTGGCTGGCCGAAATTTTTCCGGAACGTCGGCTGCCCAGCTACTCTGAGCAGGATCGCCAAGCCATTCACCGCCGTCTCTGCGAGGGCGAATACTCTTTCCGCGCCGTCAAGGCCAAGAGCTGTCTGGAAGCCGTCCGCCAACAACTCAGCCCGGCAGACCGCCAATTCGTGGATAAAATGGCGCCCGCCCAGATCATGCTTCCCAAGGGCCGGCGCATGCGCATCGAATACCGCCCGGGACTGCCCGCAAAAGGGCGCGCGCGCATCCAGGACCTCTACGACCTCAAAAGCGAGGCGCTGAGCATCGCCGGCGGTCGCGCCAAGCTCCTGCTGGATATTCTCGCGCCGAATATGCGCACCGTGCAGATCACCGACGACCTGCCGCGCTTCTGGGAAGTACACTACCCCCGATTGCGTTCAGAACTCTCCAAGCGCTATCCCAAACACGAATGGCGATGACAGAGCACGCCGGAAGCGCGATATAGCAAACGCGAAAGGCGAGTTTGCTGAAAGGGACTGAGGGGAGGAGCTACTGAGTCCATTGTATTGAAGGTTCCGTGGGGCGCAGCTGCCCCAAAAAGCGGACTCCCGGGAGTTAACCGGTTTAGGCCCCTCTTTCTCACTTTGGGCTCTTTTTGAGGCTAAAAAGGCACGACAAACGCGTTTTCACCCGCTCCTGCGCACGAAGCCGCCGGCGCAGCAGGCACCGGTCCCACGCAGGAATTTAAACAAAGTGAGAAAGAGGGGCTAGTGCGATAGTCGTTGCCCTCGTCTGGATATGCCGTACATTAAGATTGTGCGGGCAATTTGGGTTTTTTATTCTGGATAATGTCCATAGCTTTGCGGTAGAAAGGCGATGTAATGAAAGTGATATGCTTCGGCGACAGTCTGACGTCCTGCGGCGGTCCCGGCGGGCGTTACAGCGACATTTTGCAGGATCGTTTTCCCGAGTTGCACATTGTCAATTGCGGCATTGGCGGCCAGACCTTTGTTGAAGCGAAGGAGCGCCTGGAAAGCGACG
>JAAZKQ010000597.1 GCA_012799755.1 Lentisphaerota bacterium
AAACAGCACGCTGAAGGCGTGCCACATAGCAGACACGAAAGATGGTTTCCATTGCAAGGCAACAGAAAACGGCCAATGATCAATGGTGACCGATTACGAAACAAAAAAAACCGGCTGGGCTGAACAAGCAGCCCGACCGGTTTTGGCAAATTCTAGCGGCTGACGCCGAAATCAGCGGCGGCGGGAGTTGATGGCTTCATTTTCACCCTCGGCGGCGAGGAAGAAAGGACATCTCTTCGGGTTCTCACAGCAGGCGCGATAGGCCATATTGATATCAACGTAACGGTAGGGCATGGTCAAATTACTCTGCTTGGCGACTTTGAGGCCGAAATTCTTCAAGGCGCCGCAGTCACCGGCAATGCCATCGTACTCAGGTATGAGATTGCCATCAGGCCCCATCTGCGTGGACATGATGCGCTTGATTTCAAACTTCGGCGCATAACGGCAGACAATGTGCTTGTTCAGCAGGCCGATGATTTCAGCAGGGGCGACATCCTTTGCCCATTCCGGCGGCTCAGCAGCACGACCTTCATAAACCTGACGATTGCGAGGACGAGACACCGTCGAATTGTGGGCGTTCTGATTGATAGGTTTGGGGGGAACGGCGGGTTTCTTCCGGAAAAGGCCAAAGAACGAATCCAAAAACGACATGTCTCTCACCTGCTTGTGTTTGTCTTCACCATGTTGACGGTCACCAGATGATGGCCGGACGAGATAACGAAGTTAGTACTATATAATAATTGCTGGCATTATCAACCCGAATTATGACGCGGCTGAAGAAGCCGTTTCGGGAACAAGGAGCCATGCGGCAGCGGCAGTCGCCTCACTTGCGCTGCTGTCTTCAGCACGCCAGACTCATTGTTTCATTTCGATTCCGGCGGCAGCAGCCAGCAAAGCAATCTGTCGGCGGACTTTGAGCATATTGTCCGTACCCAGCCGCAGGAAGAACTTCTGGACATCGTTCAGGGCCTCCAGCTCGGGATCGGCCCAACGATAGAGCTTGCCGTCGCCAGTGACCAATTCGGGGGCGCTTGCCGGCAGCGGCACCGCGAGAATGGTCGCCATGGCAGAACGCACCAGGTCACGGACGCTGCGGTCACGATAGCCGAGGGCATGAAGCGCTTCCTGCATGGCGGGCTCAAGGCGCTTGAACAACGCTGCCGCTGCGGCCGGATCAATGGCGCAAAAACTGTCAACGACGGCGTTGTAGCGTGCTGCACTGGCGGCGCTCTGGGTAAGACGACCGGCCTGGCGGCCGGCAGTAAAAGGTTCCTGCGAGCGCAAAAAGGCGCAAGACGTCAGGGGTATTTGCCCCAGGGAAATATCATCCAAGGCCCGCACCAGGCGCTGGATCAGCTTGCCTTGCTTGAGCCATTGGCTCCACGCTGGATGCATGCTGAGCGAGGCGGCCATCTCCGGCAAGGCGGTTTCGGCCTGAGCCAGCGTCAATCGCGCCGGCGGCGCATCGGGCAGCACCTCACCGGCCGGTGAAGGAACGGCGGCAGCGGCTGCGCCCGCAGTGCCCGGCACCAAGGCTGGATCAACGGGCGGCAGCGGCACGACTGAATCACCGGGGCCAATGCTGTCACCCGGCACGCTGTATTCGCTGGGTGGCGACGCGGGCTCTGCCGGCGCTTCCGAGCGCGGCCACAGATAATAGCTCAACAAACCGACACCCACAAGAAGGGGCGGCAAGCCGTAGGATAAGATGCTTCGCCAAGGTAGTGACATGAGCAAGGCCCTCCAGAAAAAACGCATCAAACCAAGGAAACAAAACAATATAAGGTGCCCCTCACGCCAAACACGATGACGAAAAAAAATTAGTTTGGCGAGCAGGTGATCGCTCGCCGATTGACACCCGTGACAGCCGCAAGTTGCACAAAGCACCTCTGTTTTTCCAGCCAGGGTAGAAGCGGTTTCCAGCCGCTTTCAGATACGTCCTGCCACCCAACCGTGCTGCCGAAAGGACAAGGAATACCGGAACGAGCCGTCTGTTCAATCTGAATCATCAGACGGAGCGGACGGATCAGTGCATCCGGCGGCGTGAATTGCCGCGCAGCGGCAAGACATGCCGCCAAAAATCTGCGACATCTGCGTAATCTGCGGATAGAAAAAACCTTCACTCATTCGCGTGAGACAGCAGCAATCTGCGAGAATCTGCCCCAATCTGCGAAAAAAACCGGCGGCGTGAATTGCCGCGCAGCGGCAAGACAG
>JAAZKQ010000061.1 GCA_012799755.1 Lentisphaerota bacterium
CGTGTTTTTCGTGGTTAAAAACACCCCAAGACAAAACTTTCGTGTATTCCGTGTTTTTCGTGGTTAAAACCACCCCAAGCCAAAACTTTCATGTCCTTTCGTGTTTTCCGTGGTAAAAAACCTCTTCCGTGTATTCCGTGTTTTTCGTGGTTAAAACCACCCCAAGACAAAACTTTCGTGTATTCCGTGTTTTTCGTGGTTAAAAACCTCTTCCGTGTATTCCGTGCCTTCCGTAGTTAAAAACACCCCAAGACAAAAATTTTCGTGTATTCTGTGTGTTCCGTGGTGAAAAACACCCCAAGACAAACCTCTTCCGTGTATTCCGTGTTTTTCGTGGTTAAAAACACCCCAAGACAAAACTTTCGTGTATTCCGTGTGTTCCGTGGTTAAAAACACCCCAAGACAAAATTTCCGTATATTCTGCGTATTCCGTGGTTAAAACCAGCTTGTTTGTCCGTGGTGTTTCAATTCAATTTTTCCGTTAGGTAGACGGTGATCAGGTTTGCGCCTGGCTTCAGTTCAATCGTCAGAGCTTCGCTGCCGGTTCCATAGACATTTGCCCACGACGTCCCAGACAACGCAATTGCTCCGTAGGCATAGAGTTTGCGTATGCCGGGCGTCAGGTTGGTGAAGGTGAAAGTCGCTGCAAAGTCGGACGTGTCCCAGCTTTTGATCCAGGCAGCCGCTTTGCTGGTAGCACTGATATCTGGAATAAACAAGGCTATGCGCACATGGGTAAGCCAGGGATGGGGCTCCTGGCTAAGCTCCCGGCAATAGTCCCAATACGCATCGCCGGACGGCGGCGATGGCAGGCTCTGCCCCACTGTTCCATCCTGCTTGCACCGGAAAAGATATTGCCCGGCGCTGTCCGTGACGTAGTCATTTTTGTTATAGGTGACAGAACTGCTGTAAACCTTGATTTCCACCGGATTCTGCCAAGTATTGAGCATGACATCCCGAGCCTTGACAATCACCGTGAGGGTGGTTTCCGGCGCCAAGGTGAATCCCGCCGCATAATCGTTGACAAAGTCTCGTGCGCTGTCCGCGTCATGCCACTCGGGGGTGACGCCAGTCGCATCCACTGCATTGTCCTGGCCGAGAGACTGCACGCCGTAGATTTCAGCGTCAATTTTCGTGTCATCGCCAGCCACATCTTCCCAGGCCAGGCTATTGTCGCTCTGCTTCAGCAGCAACCGAAAGTCATTGCCGAAGCCATCGTAGAGTTTTTTGCCGGAGAGCATCGCGTAGGGGCCATTCCAGCCGCAGCCGAGCGAGATATTGTCAGGCAAAGCAGCAAAGGCTTCGGGCCAGGGATTCGCCGTAAAGTCGAAGTCCACCACGCCATAGTTCAAGGCATTGTTCGGCAGCTTCCACAATTCGCTCAGGATCATTCCCGATTCTGTTTCCTGCACTTTTGGCGGTCTTCCCATGTCGGCGAGGAAGCGTCCTGGGTTGACGCCGGCGCCGCTGACAGCGCCATGGATGGCATCCAATCGCTGGCGGGTGGTCTCGACGCGTTCGCGGGCGGAGAATTCGCCCATGCCGCTGAGCGCCAGGGAAGCCAATCCGCCAAGGAGCGCCAAGACGATCAGCAGCTCAATCAGAGTCATCGCCTGCCGCTGAGCCGCCCTGGAATTTCTGGAGTTGTGTTTTACAACATCATTCACAATCAATTACCAGCTTCTTGACGATTTCATATCTTTGATTGCCGTCGGCATCCATGCCATCCGAGCCTATTGCAAAGTGCCTTTCCGCCCAATCGGCTCCAGCCTGGGGTGTGTTATGGACGGAGGTGTCAAGCACGTCGTTCTCTACTCCGATGAAGACCAAGGCGAGCTTGTCAGGGTCATAGGTAAGTGAGTCTTTTTTTCCGCAGAGGACTCGGTAATAGCGCGCGTCGCCGTCAGCTTTCGCATAGGGGTCAAGAATGACCGGTATGCTGATGCCGCTCTCAGCCTGCATTTGCCCATCGCTGTTGGCGTCAATGATGCGCGTGCCTTCGCTCTCCAGATAAGGTCCTCGCCAGCCGCGGCACCTGTCGGGGTCCCAGCCGGCGAAACTATAAATGCCCGGCAATTCGCTTTGCATCAGCGGCGCCAGACCGTATTTGCGGAAGAGATCAAGCTGTGCCTCATTCGGCATGACGTCATTGTAAAAACGCTGGAAGGCGATCCTGATGTCCTGCATTTCAGTTTGCACCATCGGGTCAAAGGCCTCGGTCCTGGCAACGGCCAAATGCGGCAGAATGAGAGTGGCCAGTGCGCCGAGCATGCCGATGACAATCAGCAGCTCCAAAAGCGTAAAGGCAAAACGATAAGATTTTTTGTCCACGGAAAACACTGAAAACGCGGAAATTTTGTAGAGTTGTTGCATCTTTGTTGTTTCCTCCGATTGCTTGGCGCTCTTGGCGTCTTGGCGGTTGGTTCCTCGTCATTGAACCGCCAAGACACCAAGGACGCCAAGGTTGGCTTTACGGAGTTGAGTCGTCTATGTGGTTACAAAGATGTAAACCGTCCCGGGGGCGGAGGTGTTTTTCCCCCGGGACGGGGCTGCTGGCGGTCGGTCAAGCGACAGGCCGCCAAATCCATGGGACATCAACTATCCGCGTCAGGGATTGAGGATGCCGCATTCCGGACACGTGGTGCCAATCAGGCGAGCTGAAGCGCCACTGTCATAGACCTTGAAGTAGGCCATGTAGTAGGCGAATTCTGGGGGATCCTCGCTTTCGTCAATGTCAACAGCCGGGATCGGGCACTTGCCTTCCAAGTCTATGCCCACTGTGACCGCACCCTTGCTCCAGTCGGTATTTTCGTTTCCTTCATGATTTTCCCAGTCAATGGTCGGCGCAATCCAAAGGACGATCACTTTGCCAGCGCCTTTATCCCAGGCCGGAGTGCCGGTGGCGGTTTCCCAGTCAGAGAGTTCGATGCCATCGAAGGTCATCTCTTGCGGCGGATCGCTGTCGTCATTCCAGGCGCCAGAGGCATTGCGCGCTTGAACGACATTGACAGTCTCGGCAATAGCCACCGAGTTGTAGCCGTCGCCCCTGCACACGCTTTTGATGCCGGCCGCTATCAGGGAATTGGCATGTGCCTCGCTCAGCGCATAGACGCTGGGGCAAGCAGCGTCAGGCGGGCCCATGTGGTCTGCCTGGGCGCTGGGCAGGCCAGCCATGGGGTACGTGGGTTCGTCGTTCTGCAAGCCGTTATGCATACCGACCGGATAGTGATGATAGACCTGATAGAACTGCTTGAGGACGCGGACCGTGCCGGCCTGGTTGTAGTCGCAGACGTCGCCGAGGGCTTCCTCGCGATTGGCCATCAGGGACGGCAGGATCAGCGCAGTCAAGGCGCCGAGCAGGCCGATGACGATCAACAGTTCAATCAGGGTAAATGACGACCGCTTGACGCGGTTATGGCGGGTGCTTTTTGTCAACATTTTCAATAATCCTTTTTGTGATTTTGCTTGAAAACTCCCCCCATGAGCGCAATGGTGCGCTCATGGGGGGAGTTTTCAAGCAAAATCACAA
>JAAZKQ010000598.1 GCA_012799755.1 Lentisphaerota bacterium
AAGCGCCGTGGTACTGGGCATTGAGGTCAAGCCACATGATGATCGTCGCCACTGCGTCCCTGTCGGCAAGCAGCTTTGGGCAATGTCCTTGCAGTAGGAATGGCATGAGCTTGCCGGCGTGGGCGAAGTAATCGCGCGGCTTGCTCCGAGGCGTTTCCACATTGCGCTGGGCAATTTTGATCATGCCGGGCCGGTTGATGAGTTCATTATAGGATGTGGCGATGCGCACGGTTCCGGGCCAGCCGGGGTAGTCGGGCATGGGCCGTTCCACCGGCGTGCCGCGCAGGTCCGGCTGGGCCTTGCCGAGACCGTGACAGGAAATACAATAGCGGTCAAAGATGGGTTGAACAGAGCGCAGGTAGCTGAAGCCGCCGGAATAGTCCTGGTTGGCGGGCGGCGTCAGCACCTTGGGCGTGCCGACCTTGGTGCTGCGTGGTGTCGGCGGCGTCAGTGTGCGGTTTTCGTGGCAGCCGATGCAACTGAGGGTCTCGCCCGGCTGAGTGAAGATGAAGGAGCGCATAGTCATGACGGCCATGCCCTGCTCATCAAGCGCTTGCAGCTGAATGGGTACGCCGGACGGCACGTAGAAGAACGCGCTGCCGTCGGCATTGACCGGCGCCGTACCCTCCACCCGCTTGACAATCTCCTGCCGAACCGCGCCGCGATGAGGCACCGACGGCGTTGGCTGGCCAATAATGCTGTTGACACGCAGAGCCTTGATGGACGCCCCGAAATCCATGCGACCAAGCGCGACGTCCTGGATATAGAGCAGCCCGGGGCGTTGGTTGCCCTGTTCATCCAAGGGCGGCGGCAGGGTTGAGCCCAACGAGACGGGCTGTGGTCGCGGCTGCAAGGGTATGGGCGAGACGCTGGACATCTCCGGATCGCGGTAGATTTCTTCTCGCCCGCCGAGGGAATCAATAAGCACGATGCCATAGGCATTGGCAGATTGAGCTTTACCATGTATCGCCAGTTTATCCGGCGTGTAGGCGGCAAGCACGAGGTCTTCGCCAAGGGGCCATGGCGTGCAGAAAACACCTTCGGGCCAGCCTTCGGTTTCGGGAAAGCGGGTTTCGGGGGTCAGGCGGGTGATGGGCTTGGGGCCGTCCTCGCCCTGGAGAGGATCAAGAGCGATAATGGAACCGGCGGTGTAGGAGTGATGCCCCGTGGCAGTGCAAACCACCTTGCGCGAATCGGGAATTGACCGCGCTTCTGCAAGCATGCAGGGATTGACTGTGTAATTGCCGTAGTAATGGGCGGTGTTGGTGCCGTCAGGCCGGATCGTCCACAGGCTCTGATAGAAGGTGTCATGGCGGTTGATGTAGTCCCAACGGGTAAAGATGATGCGGCCGTCGGGAAGAACGCTCGGGTCCCACTCATTGGCCTCGCCGAAGGACAGCGGGCGGATGCCGCTACCGTCGCCATGCATCAAGTAGAGCAGATAAGATGGAGTGTAGCGGCGATGGTGGCAACGCCCGAAGAGCTGGCAGCGCGTCGAAACGAAGACGATGTTGCCGTCTGGCAGGTAGCAGGGATCAAAATCCTCGACCAATATGGTATTGCGGCCGCCCTCGCCCTGGCGCGCGTCCTGCTCATTGCCTGTGAGCTGCCGCAGGCCCGTGCCGTCGCTATTGATCTCCCAGATGAAAAAACGCCGGTGCGAACGGTTTGTGACACTATGATCACAGTAGGAAAAAAGTATTTTCTTGGCGTCGTAGGACAGATCGGGATGAGCGACGCTGCCGACGGGCAGCTTGTCCTT
>JAAZKQ010000599.1 GCA_012799755.1 Lentisphaerota bacterium
ACGCCCGAGTAAAAAAACTGTAAGCGGTCACCCATTGATAATTGTTGTTCCCGCAAGCTACTATGGACAATATGGACAATATGGACAATATGGACGGCGGGCGAGCAGGCGTTGTCGTCCATCGTGTCCATAATGTCCATGTTGCGCCGTAGGCGCTTAACCATGCTTAACCCCAGCCTTCAGGCTGGGGTGGCGGCGCCCCATGAGGCAGTGCCTTGTAAAGGCACAACAGCAGAACATGACCACCGGCACGACCGGTATCAATGGGTGACCGCTTACTCACCCGTCTGCCCAATTTTCAATTTTCAGTTCAGAGACCTTGGAAAAGTGAGCGATGTTGTTCGTGACCAAAACCGCCCCCTCGGCGATTGCGGAAGCCGCGATCAGCATATCCATCGCCCCGAGTGGCGTGCCCTTTGCTTCGGTTTCCAAGCGAATACGGGCGTATGCCTTTGCCGCTTCCATTGTCCAATCACGAATCGGCAAAAGATCACAATACGCCTTTACATTTTGGGTCAAAATTTTTGAATTTCGCTTTTTGGCCCCGAACAACAATTCGGCAGCGGTCATGCTGGATATGCAACAGCTGGCAACGTGTTTACGAAATGCCGCAATCAGTGCGGGCTGGGCGCCGCGAATCAGATACGACGATATGTCTGTATCCAGCATATAGAGCGCCATCAGAACAAATCCCTCTCTTGAAGCTGCTGCGCAGCTTTACGGTCAAGCTCGAAGTCTGGGCATTTCGGCAAGGCGAGAAACGCCTCAAGCGCCTCCTCCGTGGAAATCGGTGACAAAATCACCTCGTCCCCCTCTCGCCGGATTTTTACCTCGCTGCTGGAAAATCTGTATTTTTTGGGCAAGCGCACCGCTTGCGAACGCCCGGTCATGAATATTTTTGCGGTTTCCATGGTTCACCTCGCTATTCTCGTCTTGGTGATATTTACCAATAATAGATATCATTGAATAGAGAAGTCAAATGACCTCAAACGCGTCTTTCGCCTCTTCTCGTAACCGGTCATAACTGTTGTTACCACAAGCTACCATGGACAATATGGACAATATGGACAGTATGGACGGCGAGCGAGCAGGTGTTGTCGTCCATCGTGTCCATAATGTCCATGTTGCGCCGTAGGCGCTTAACCATGCTTAACCCCGGCCTTCAGGCTGGGGTTGGCGGCGCCCCATGAGGCAGTGCCTTGTAAAGGCACAACAGCAGAACATGACCACCGGCACGACCGGTATCAATCGGCGACCGCTTACCCTCTTCCCGGTTTCGCGAAAAAACCGACGGCGTAGCTCGGCATCGCCGCACAGCGGCGATGCGAAACAGGACGCCATAATCGGCGATAATCGGCGTAATCTGCGGATAAAAAACAAACAGGAAGGGCAAACACACAGGCATTCCCTACACCAAACAGCCTACCCTGAAAATAATCTGCGACAATCTGCGCAATCTGCGGATAAAAAACCTCCCGCGTAATCTGCGGATAAAAAAACCTTCGCGCCGGCGCCTTGTATCACTGTGGGGAAAACACCCAGTAGGCCCGACCATATTGGAGTTCGGTTACGGCCTGCCGGCTGTAAGATTTGCTTGATGGCTCCAGGCCAAAAATGGGCGATGCGGCGCCAGGGATGGCCAAAGACGGCGACGGCGTTGCCGAGACGCTGGCCAGTCCAAGCAGCTGCCAGCCGTATGTTGTCGGCGGCAATGGCTTGTCGTCCTGTTGCGCATGGCCGCCAATGCCGGCGATACGCTCTTCCGCTGCGTACAGCCAGAAGCCCTGACCGGCCGCGATCTCGTCATGCAGTGGCGCGTAACGCCGCTTATCTGCGTCCCAAGCCCACAATGTTGTCCCTGCGGCGCAGTCGCGAAGCGTGGCGAGACCGGCCTGGTCCATGACAAAGGGTATGGCGATCAGATTCCAGCCTTGATGCAGGCTCAGCTGCATCCAGTCCGGCGCAATCGTAGGGATGTCGAGTTCACGCCGGAAAACCTGGTAGTGTCCATTCGTTGCCGCGGCCAAGTTGTCGGCTGCGGATACGAAGCTGACAAAACGTCCATCCGCTGAGATGGCCGGACTCTGGCAGTCGGCATTGGCCGACTCGCCGGAGGCACTGACGCTGACCAGCTCACTCACCCGTCGCCAGCTATCATAGCGAAATACCTGACTCACATCAGCCGCTGACGCCGACGCTTCATAAGCGATAAAACGACCGTCGGCATTGACGGCGGGATTGCGGCATAACGCCGCTTGTATGGGATAGTCCTCCGGGCAGACCCAAACGCCATTCTGACGGCGGGCAATCGCCAAGGCGCCCCTGCGGCGACGAAAAGCCACCGTGTCGCCATCGGCGGCAACACTTATCTCGGCGTCAAGAGCTATCGGACCGCCCGCGCACACGAAAGTCAATGCGGCCTTGCTCACCTGATAGCAAAAAACACCATTTTGTCCAGGCAGCAGCCCATAGCCGGCAAGGGGTGCCGCGAAAAAAATGCCGTCGCCATCGTCGGCCATGCCTATGCGTCCATCACTCGCCGGAATCCAAGCGCTGAGATCAACGGCCTGCACGCCATCGCCGTTCTGCTGGCGATAGAGCGTCGCTGCCACTTGCGGCCCATAGACCAGCACGCTTTGCCCATTGGCCGCCATAGCGATATGGCAATGCGTCGCCAATACCTCGGGCGAACTGCCGATGTTCTGCGTGCTGACTTGCGCCGGATGCGCGGCCGACCAGATGTGCAAGCGGGCCAAGGTGGCGGCCGACCCCGCGCTGGAACGCTCGTCGCATAAGATAGCGATGTTGCGCAGGAAGGCGTCGCCCGCCAGCGTCGTATTCGTGGTGCGTAAAGGCGAACCAAGAATGACCGACAACGAATCAACGCCCGGATAGAGCATCCGCAACTCGGAACCGCCACCGAGATAACTGGCGTAAAATTGCGCTTCGGGACTGTTGTCGTATTCCGGCATCGGGGCGACAAAGGCAACCTGCCCACCATTATTGACCGGAGCTTGAACAAAGCGACCGCCCTGCCAGCCGGCGCCGTACCGAAGCGGAACGCCTGAAGCATCAACACTGACCATGCGGATGACGTCGGCAGCAAAGGCCGCCCGCGCAAAAAGCAGGGCGCACAACACACTCAGGCTGACTAAAAATCGTCCAAAATGCATAGCTGGTTTTTGCGAGGGAAGGAAAGGGACAATGTCCCTTCCCTCCCCCTCGCGCTCCCCTACCTATCCCATCTCAGCCAGAGTAGAAGCGGCGTCCAGCCGCTTTACCAAGCGCCCTGCTCCCAACCGTGCTGCGGGCTTGCAGCCCGCAGCGTGACATGACCCCACCAGCCGGAGCCCAACACGCCCACGCCTTCACGCTTGACATCTTTCGGCATCGCGCTTTCAGAAACGGTACATCAGCTTCAGCGTACCGCCAAAGCCGTCCAAGTCTTGGCTGGCATAGTCCGTTGACGCATCACTGAACGCCTCGTCATAGCGAATCTCCAGCGCCGCTCCGATGCGCTCATTGAACCAATAGGCGGCGCCGCAGGCAACATACGCGCCGCAAACCCAATCCCGCGAGCTGTCGCTACCCCTCTCGCCGACGAGAAGGGCGCCATCCAAGCGGCGAGTCAGCTTGCTGGAATAGCGCGAGTCCATATCGGCCAGGCTGAAGCTGGGCCCGGCAGCCACAAACAGCGACAGGGACGGCAAGGCCTGAAAATCCAGCCGCAGCCCCAAATCAATAACGTAGAGGTCCAGATCGAATTTAGCCTTGCCATGCGCGGCAATGTAGTCGCTGACATGCGGATCGCGTTCGGGCGCCGGCGGCAACCCGGGCAATACGGTCTGATAGGTGCTGATTTCGGTACCGGCATCGCCGGCGACGCTCACCTTTGCCCCCAAGTCGTAGTATTGGAAAGCGACACTGGCGGCAAGCGTCAGACGCTCCTTCCGCACCAGCTCGTAGCTGAGCCCAAGCGACGGCGCCAGGCTGTCGCCGAAATCATAATCTTCCGAGCCCCCCAGATACCCACCGCTCTGCCGAACGACAACGGCGACGTCCTGAAAGGCATTGCCAAATGAATCAATGCCCACCTTGCCGATGCCGGTAGCGTAGTCAGTCACGGCGCCGCTCACGCCGCTCTGGGCAAAGACGCCATGATAGGCCGGCAAGGCCGCCGACTTGAAGTGCGCCGAAGAAAAATTCCGATAGCCGACACCGGCATTGAGCACCAGCCTGCCGCCTTGCCTCTGCGCCTTGCTTGCCTCGATTTCCGCCTCCTGCGCCGGCAACAGTCCGCCGCAGAGGATGATGGCCGCCATGCCCGAAAAAACTTTCGCTGCTCTATGCATTTTAACTCTCCATATTCCTTGAGGTTATCCGCTCAAAATAGTCCTAATTTTCACCATGCGTCGGCGCCCTCTCCCTCCCCGTCACGCTTCCGGCGACGGGGAGGGTGCGCGCCGCCCCTCAGGGTATGCGGAACAGCACAAAGCCGTCATCAAGCCGCTGACCTTCAACCAGGGTGCGGAGCAACAGGTAGCCGCCGCTGACCGGCACGCCAAGGTCGAGCTTGCATTCGTACACGCCATCCAGATCGTCGTCGCTGAAGACGGCGACCTTGCGGTTATTGCCCATGAATTCAATCCAGCCGGACGCCGCTGTGTAGAACTGGATTTCATAGGAGACACCGGCGTAATTGCTGCTTGCCGGATCGCTGAAGAGAACGACGGCGTTGGGATCGCCCGCCGCCGCGGCAGCATGGCTGAGTATGGGCGCGGCGTTCTGAGCGACAACGGCAAAGTCCTGCCCGGGCGAACTCAGCTCCTGGCCGGCCGCGTCAATCGCCACCACCCGCCAGAAGTACACGCCGGCGGGCAGGGTGACCGTGGCATGGCAGTCAAGCAAATCGCGTTGCACCGCCACCTCGTTGCCGTTACCATCGTAAACGAGCAGCTCATAGCTTTCACCCCACACGATGGCCGGCCAGCTGAACAGCACCGGGGTCGTGTCGCCGCCCAGCAGGATATTCTGTCCCGCCAACGGCATAAAGCCCGCCACCGGCCAGGAATCGCGGCCATCCTGCCCGTCTTTGGCAATAACAACCTGGCAGCTGGCCGCCTGCACGGCCTCGCCCAGGGGATTGATCGCCAATACCGTCACGTCATATATGCCGGCCATGAAAAATTCAACTTGGCGGACACTGTTGGGCAGGACAAAGCCATCTTCGTTGGCCTCGACAAAGACAGACTCCGTTGCCGGCAAATAAACTTCCCTGCCCTTGCGAATGCTCAGCCGGTACTTGCTGGCCAGGGGCAAGTCAATATTCAGGACGACCACATTGTCGCCATCCGGCGGGCCGGCAACGACGGCGCCAGTCTCCGGCAACTGATATTCCGGCGTGACGATATCGGGCTCAAAGCACAGCTCGTCGCTATTCCATTTACTGACCTTGAAGGTATAGTCCACGCCGCTGAGCAATCCCGGACAACCGACTTTCAGGTAATCAGCCGGCTTGACCTGGGCGCCGCGCACCACCATGCTGGTGACCAGCTCGTCCCCGCGATACACCTTCACCTGACGCGGGCCATCACCGACCTCGCCAAGGTCATAGACCGGATACCACGGCGAGGGATTGGGACCTATCCAGTTGAAGTCCGCCCTCAATGTGATATTGCCGACGAAGCCGACCGGCAGCTGTGCAACAACCTGTCCGGGGGCAAAGGCATCGTCCGTTCCGTCGTAGGCAACGACTCGCCATTGCCCAAACTCCCAGTCGGCCGGATTATCCGGCGTGACCGCCGGAATAACCACGGCTTCCTCCAGCACACCCTCAAACGTGCGAGTGTATTGGCCATCAGCAAGTTCCCAGCCGCTTGCATCCGCCAGCTTGCCGCGCCGCGAAATGAGCGTGATGGTGTAGGTGATGCACTTGTATGTGGCTTCGACCGTGACATCGCCTTCAGGCATGACGAAGCTCGTGGTCGCTGCGTTTTCATTGGCGAAGGTCACGTCGGCGCTCGTCCATTTGTCGAACGTCTTTCCAGCCGGCGGCGCCTTGGCGATGATCTCGACCGTCGCGCCGGCGTAATAGCTGCCGGAGCCACTGCCACTTTCCACTGTGGCAAGGTATTTCGCGTTTTCCGCAAAATTCGCAGTGACCTTGCCGTCAGCGGTCAGGGTGACA
>JAAZKQ010000600.1 GCA_012799755.1 Lentisphaerota bacterium
AGATTACCCCGGCGTAATGACATTTGCAAACCTCACAGTTAAATTGCCTGTGAGAGAGCCCAAGTTCCTATTTTTTGCACCCGCCCGTCAACCTTGCTTGAGCGCCTGGCAGCAGACCAAAACGACAACGGGATAGCTGAGTAGCGCGAGGGGCAGCAAAGGGCCGCTGGCCCTTGCGAATGTGAACCGCAAGATTGAGCTGTACGCGCGGCAGCGAGGGCAGCGCCTGCCGAAGGAGCTTGTTGAACTTCTCAAAAAGTTTCCACTGGCGCAAAAGAAAGAATGACCAGATGATTTACAACGATTTCAAAGGGAACAAATGGACTGAGTACCTGGATGACAAGCGTGACGGAGAAGGCTGTCGTTATGTCCTGGCCGACACTCCCGACGACATTCTGGAGGTGCTGGTTGACCTGGACATCGAGACCCGCCTCGGAAGCGACTATTTTTGCAACTTCAGCCGCGTTCCGGCTGAACGTTTCCGCGCCATTCGCGACCGTCTGATCAAGAAGCGCGGCCTGACTAAAAAACGCCTTAGATACAATGACTGACAAATCCCCAAACGATTTGCGCAAGACGAAGCTTTCACAGATGCCTATTCTGCCGCGAATCAGCGGCCCTTTCCTCCCCTTGCAGAACACAACTACGCTTTAAGGCCCGGCCATGATGCGTTGTCCTGCTTGTCACATCAACCTGGTGAAGAAACTGATCGCGGGCGGCGGCATGTTCTGGGTCTGCCCGGAGTGCGACGGCCGGGCGGCGACCCTGCCCCTGTTGCGCCGGCTGATCACGCCGGAATGTATCCGCGCGTTGTGGCAGCAGGCCAATACAGAAGGACAGCTGGCGCGCCGCACCTGCCCCTGTTGCCGAGGCCACATGAAGGAAATCAGCGGCGAAACATCGCAGGGCACCGTATTTCTCGACCTCTGCCCGCATTGCCAGCTGCTGTGGTTCGATCAGGGCGAATTAGCCACCCTGCCGCGAGTGCCGCCGCCAAAGCCTGAAGCGGAACTCCCACAGGAAGCTCGGGAACGCCTGGCCCTGCTGAAAGTCGAAGAAATACGCCAACGGGCTCTGCGAGGCGAAGGCGGGTATGGCGATGCCGCGCCCGGCGAATGGTGGCTGTGGCTGCCGGGCATCCTTGGCCTGCCCGTGGAGATCGGCCAAGGCGCCATAACGCAAACGCCCTGGTGCACCTGGACTTTGGGCGCGCTCATCCTGGGGCTGTCCCTCCTCGGCTTTCAGGATCTTGAGAATGCCGTGCAGAGCTTCGGGATGATTCCGGCGCAAGCCGAACGCTATTACGGCCTGACCCTGCTGAGCTCGTTCTTCCTGCACGGCAGCGCCGCCCACCTGCTGACAAACCTCTATTTCTTCCTGACCTTCGCTGACAATATCGAGGAGTTCCTGGGAAAAAGTCGTTTCCTCTTGCTGTTGCTTGTCGCGACACTTTCAGGCGATCTCCTGCACATCCTCGGCAACCCGCACTCGACCATTCCCTGCGTCGGCGCCAGCGGCGGCATCTCAGGCCTGCTGGCATTTTACGCCTTGCAATTCCCGCATCACAACCTGGCCTTTTTTGCGCCGCGAATAAGCATTTTCATGTATCGGCCGACCTCTTCCGGCGCCTGGTTCCATCTGCCGGTGTGGCTGTGGTTTGGCTTCTGGGTGCTCATGCAAGGCGTCGGCGCCTGGTTGCAACTCCAAAGCGTCAGCACGGTGTCGGCCCTGACCCATCTCGGCGGCGGCGCCGCCGGCGCTCTCTTCTGGTTCTGGGGCAGGCAGCGCGTCCGGAAATAAACCCGCAGAGCCTCCCCGCCTGCTCCGGGCACGCCTACTGTTCGATGATAAGGCCCTGTTCGCGCAGGGGCACGAGCATCTTGCCATTGCGGAAAACCACTCGTTCGGGGTTGAACTGCGGGGCGGCAAAGCTGCGTTCGGGGATGAAGCGCGCGTGCGTTTCGTCGCTGACATCGAACACCTTGACCTCGCCGCTTTTGCGGTCGGCGAAGACGACCGTGCGGTCGCCATCGAAAGTGGGAATGCCGGTGACGGCCACGCCATCGCTGCGCCCAACGCGAACCGTCAAGGTAACGGGGTCGAAGAGCTGGTATTCGCAGTCCTGTTTGCCGACGGCGATGAAATGCCGTTTGAGGGCTTCGGCGCCGCCGAGCTGGTAGAGAAAAAGCTCGAAATCGCAGCGTTCTTCCGGCGGTTCTTTGTTGAGATCAAGAAAGCGTGCGCCCAGCCAGTAGCGATTGATAAGCATCATGCCGTCGAGATCGCGATTCGGCAGGGAATCCGAATAAAACAGCGGACCCTGCGTCGTATGCACTCGGCGCGGCAAGGTCGGTTCCGACACGTCATAGACATCCAGGCAGCCATGGCCGCCCGACATGAACAGCAAACGGCCATTGGCAACCACATGCAGGCATTTGACAATCCGCGGAAAGTCCGTCGTGATCGCGGCAATGGACGTCAAGGCGCCCCCGTCACCAATGCGATAGACGCGACAGCAGTTGTAGCGCTCGGCCGCATACAGCACATCACCATGCACGGTGACGTCGTAACAGCCCGTGCTTGATGATCTGCGCAGGACCTTCGCGCCGCCATCAGCCGCAAATTCGATATAGGCGATGCCCTGGTCGTCAGCTGCCACAAAGGCGCCGTCGCCGCTAAGCGCAACCCGGAAGGCCTTGGCGATATCCGCTGCTACGAAACCCGCCGGCGCGATTCGCGGCGCAGACACCTTGACCGCACAGCGACTTTCCGGCGTGGGTACATAACGTGCCTCCGAGATTGCCGCGGTAAAAAGCCCCTGCTCGTTGGCGGCGATGTAGACCAAGCCGTCGGCAAAAGCCAGCGACGATACGCAGCCGGGCATGTCACCCGTCGGCAGCGGCGGCAGCAGTAATTGTGCGACACAGCGCGGCCGGCGCTTGTCTGCCGCATCAATGACAAAGAGCCCGTTGTGCGTGTCGGCGACGAAAACCGTGTCGCCGACCACATAGGGCGTCCAGTAGTCGTTCCGCAGCGTGGTGCAACGCGGAAACTGCACGCGCGACAGCACGAGCGGCTGTCGTGGGTCGCTGATGTTCACAATTTCCAGACCATGCCCCCAGCCGCGATCCTCCTCAGGCGGTCGCAGCCATTCTTCGCGCGGCGCCTTGCCCAGGCGGTGGTGGCCTGTGGACACGTAGCAGGTCTGGCCGACCACCGCCACACCGTCGCCATAGCCACGCAAGAGCGTCTCCGACAAGAGCCGCGGCGCCAGCGGATCAGCGGTGTCAACCAGCGCCAGCGAGCCGTGATACCAGTTGCCAATCGCAAGCTTACGATCGCCAAACACGCAGCAGGACTGGGATTCACGCGACCGAAACAGCGAAAGATGCCGGGGATTGGCCGGGTCGCTGATATCAATCAGCTCAACGCCGTAGGTGCGCAGGCTGACATAAAGCAAATCGCCGGCGACCGCTATGCCCGTGGCCAACTCCAGTGTGGTGTAGTTCTTCAGCAGCGCCGGCTGCGCCGGGTCGGTCACATCAACAATGTAAAGCCCGTAGTAGCGCGCGGTGATGAAGAGCAGCCGGCGATGCAACAGCATCTGACGGCCAAAATTGATGCCGGGCAATTGGCAGAGCAACCGCGGTCGAGCCGGCTCGGCGGCAATATCATACACGCTCAGGACATCGCGGCCGCAAGTGAACAGATGCGTCTCGCTGCGACAGATCGCCGTTGCCGGCGCCGCGCCCGCCACCGCTATCGGCGTGAGCACTCGCGGCCACGCCTCGCGATCATCGCCAAACACACATGCCGAAAAAGCCTGCAACTGTCCAGGCGCCTGATCCGCTTTTACTGGTGACATGAATTCAAGCCTCAATGAATGACTGGTGATTACCGCCCATCTGGCACGCTAAGGCCGTCGGCCTCATGTAATGACATCTAGAAGCATGCACAAAACACAAGTGACGCTGTCGCCCGCACAAGGTAAGCCGCAACGCTCAGCGCGCCGATGACATTTCGGGCCAAGGCAAACCCAAGGTCAAATTTCGCCAGGGTGTCTGCCCGCAACGCAAACCGAGCTTGTGCGGTATCCGCCGCGCATAGCGCGCGCAAAGCTCATCGCCGACACCGGCCCCCCCCCAGCAACTCCAGCAATTTCTCCCGGTGTGGACGCATCATGGCCAGCGTCGCCGCACGGATATCAGCTGCGGGCGGCGATTGCGCAATCCATTCCCTCACCGCTGCCGCCACGGCCGCCGCATCGTCAGCGACCCGCGAGACTGCAAAATCCGGCATGACAAAGTCACGACCGCCGATATTGGCCGTATTCACTACAGGCAGCCCGCAGAGCAAATACTCCGCACTGACGAACATCCCGCCCTCTTCCGCTGATAAACACATGCCGCAGCGCGCCCGGTTGATTGGCAGCATGACCAAAGGAGATGGACAGCGCCGCGACCAGCGCGCCTGCGGCAGCCCGCGCAACGTCTCTTCCGCATAGTCGCGTTCCCCTTCCGCAATTTCGCCGATAAGCCGCAGGCTCTCTACCTCGCGCAATAGCGCATGCCGTTTGAACGGCGTGATGCGGGCAATGTAAAGCGCGTCGTAGCGTTTGCGTATAAAGGGCAAAATGGGATAACGCCGCTCGTCCAAAAACGCATTCTGGTGGCAGAAGACGACTTCCATGCCCTGCGCGGACAAAACGGCGACTTCTTCGGGGTCGTTGGCCAAAACAAGAACCCGGCTGATCTGCGGCATACGCTCGCGAGCCGCACGAAAATCTTGTGCGAGCCTTGCCGCGGCCTCGGCTTGGCGATACTGCCACCCCAGCTGTATGAACAGGGTCACAGGCTGTTCTTGCGGCAAGGCCTGTTCATAAGCCGCCACGTGATCCAAAAAATCATAGTCGTACGCCGCCAGCACGTAGGGATGGCGCGACAAAATGGAACAGGGCAAAAAGCGCCCAAGGCCCAGGGCCGGCACACTTGGCATCGTCGGTCTCCGCTACTGTCGTTCTCCCCGCGCTCCTCCGCAGCAGCCTAATAGCGGCATTAGGATACTGCCGCCCTGCGTGGATACAAGCGTGCCCGTCTACTTTGTCCACCCTGTCCACCCGTCAATGGCCGGCCGCTTACGGAGAACAGCCTGTCCGGGCAACCTCGTATGCGGTCGCCGTCTCGTCCACCCTGACGCGGCGGCATTTTTATGGCGGCTTTCGCGCTCGCGCGCGCACGAACCATTGGATGGGGGCCCCCCAGGGTGGGTGGGCTGATGATTTCAAGGAACAGCACGAAACATAGCCGGAAAACGGGCTTTTTCACGCAAAAAATCGCCGAATAACAGCATTTTGTGCATTGCCATGATTTCAGCGTTGTTCTCATTAAGGATTTGTGCACACGTCCCTGTGAGTTTAGATGAGCCTCAGTCTTCGGCTCTTTCCCACCTATTTTGCCAAACGGGGCCTGACAACGGGGGCATTGACCATTCATTGACATCCGTTGGCCCAGCGTCTTTTTGATACCGACCTGCTGAAAGGCGGCATTTTGCATCCCATTGGCGTTTAAGCATCTTTGGCGCTGAAACGAAAGGCGGCAAGAAATGGCTATTATCAATGGGTGACCGCTTACGGCCGATGTAAGCGGTCACCCATTGATATTCGCAGCACAGTCGGGAAACAGGCGTGCTTGGTGGCGTTTGCGGGGTCATGTCACGCAGCGGACTACAAAACCCGCAGTACAGCCGGGAGAGGGACGCTTGGCAAAGCGACTGAAAGCCGCTTCCACTCTGCCGGGGGAGAGCGCTTGGCAAAGCGGCTGGAAGCCGCTTCTACTCTGCCGGGAGAGGGACGCTTGGCAAAGCGGCTGGCAG
>JAAZKQ010000601.1 GCA_012799755.1 Lentisphaerota bacterium
AATAATCTGCGCAAATCTGCGTAATCTGCGGATAAAAAATGTCTGTTATCAATCGGTAACCGGTTACCGATTGGTTTCCGCTGGCTGAAAGCTTCTCAGGTATTCCGCAGGAAGGCAGTTACATTACCAGCCTTGCAGGTACAACGGCGCCCCCTCCCCGAGATGCACCAGCAGCGCAGCGTGTTCTGCTCATGCGCTCCCGGGTGGTTCAGAGGGGCAGGATCAAAAAGCATGGCACGGCGGAGAAAGTGGCACCCATGAGGGAATCTGATCGGCGCGAGGCTGCACGAAAATTTGCGGCGAAATGGAAAAACAAGGGCTACGAGAAAGGTGAAAGCCAGCCGTTCTGGCTCGCCTTGCTCAGGGATGTCTTTGGCGTTGCCGAGCCGGAAACGATCATCACCTTCGAGGATCAGGTCCGCCTTGACAAAACCAGCTTCATTGACGCACACATTCCCAGCACGCACGTCTTGATCGAGCAGAAGAGCATCGAGAAAGACCTCCGCCACGGCTTCAAACAGTCTGACGGCTCGGTTCTTACTCCCTTTCAGCAGGCAAAGCGCTACTCGGCGGAATTGCCCTACTCCAAGCGGCCGCGCTATATCGTGACCTGCAATTTCAAGTCGTTTCTGGTCTACGACATGGAAACGCCAACCGGCGCACCTGAAGAAATCCTCTTGGCCAACCTGGGGAAGGAATATTACCGGCTGTCTTTTCTCGTCGAGGGCAGCAGCGCCCACCTCAAGCGCGAAATGAGCCTGTCCATTGAGGCAGGGGAAATTGTCGGACTGCTTTACGACGAAATTCTCAAGCATTACCATGACCCCGAGGCCGAGCACACGCTGAAGAGCCTGAATATGCTCTGCGTTCGTTTGGTGTTCTGTCTCTATGCCGAAGACGCCGGCTTGTTTGGCAGCAAATACCAGTTTCACGATTATCTGGCGCGTTTTGCAGCGCGCGATCTCCGCCGCGCCCTTATGGACCTGTTCAAGGTACTCAACACCCCAATCGAACGCCGCGATCCCTACTTGGACGAGGCGCTGGCCGCATTTCCTTACGTCAACGGGGAGCTCTTCGCCGACGCGGATATTGAAATTCCTCAGCTCGACGAGCGGGTGAAAGACTTGCTTCTTGCCAAGGCCAGCGACGACTTTGACTGGAGTGATATCAGCCCAACCATTTTCGGTGCGGTCTTTGAAAGCACCCTGAATCCGGAAACGCGCCGCAAGGGCGGCATGCACTACACCAGCATTGAAAACATCCACAAGGTCATTGACCCGCTTTTCCTTGACGAGCTGAAAGCCGAGCTCAGGGATATCTTGGCCGGCAAGCAGCGAAATGTCCGCGTCAAGCGTCTGAATGAGTTTCGGGAACGACTTGCCACTCTGCGCTTTCTTGATCCGGCCTGCGGCTCCGGCAATTTTCTGACGGAAGCGTTTCTGTCCCTGCGCAGCCTGGAAAACGAGGCGCTGCGGGCGCTCCATCAACTGCAACTGATATTGAACTACGACAATGTGATCAAGGTATCCATTGACCAGTTCTACGGGATTGAAATCAACGACTTTGCGGTGGCCGTCGCCAAGACCGCGCTTTGGATCGCCGAAAGCCAAATGATCGAAGAAACCGAGAGGATCGTGTCAAAGGACCTGCATTTCCTGCCCCTGAAATCGTTTCCCAACATCGTTGAGGCGAACGCCCTGCGCATTGACTGGGAAGACGTCGTCCCGAAGGCACGACTCAATTACATCATGGGCAATCCGCCGTTTTCGGGCGCCCGCATGATGTCGCCGGAACAAAAGCGCGACCTTTTCTTCACCTTCGGCGACACGAAAAACGCCGGCAATCTGGACTTTGTCAGCTGTTGGTTCAAGAAGGCCGCCGACTACATGGCGGGCACTCCCATTCATGCCGCGCTGGTCGCCACCAACTCAATCACCCAGGGCGAACAGCCCGCCATTCTCTGGCCGCCACTGCTTGCAGCCGGAAACCGCATTGACTTTGCCTACCGGACCTTCCGCTGGGACAGCGAAGCCAAAAGCAAGGCCCATGTGCATTGCGTGATCATCGGCTTCTCCCTTGGCGGCGGTCTGAAGCCGCTCCTCTTTGACGAAACGGGCAAGCCAAGCACCGCGGCGAATATCAATCCTTACCTGGTTGACGCGCCGAACGTCCTTATCTCAAGCAGAAAACAACCGATCTGCAAGGTGCCTGAAATCGGAATGGGGAACCAGCCCATTGATGGCGGGTACTACCTATTCACTCAGGAAGAAATGGATGATTTTGTGCGCCGCGAACCTTGCTCTGCCCAATATTTCAGGCCGTGGTTTGGAGCGGAAGAATTCATCAATCGGAAATGTCGTTATTGTCTCTGGCTCGGCGAATGTTCCCCCAATGTACTGCGGTCAATGCCGGAATGTCTGAAGCGGGTGGAGGCCGTGCGCGAATACCGCCTTGCCAGCCGGCGTGTGTCAACACGCAAACTGGCAGATCGCCCAACGCGTTTTCAAACTGAAAACATGCCCAAGGAGGATTACATCGTCATTCCAGAGGTGTCATCCGAGAGGCGTCGGTACATCCCCATGGGATTCATGACGCCGGATGTCCTGTGTAGTAACAAAATGAGACTAATTCCCCGTGCCACCCTGTATCATTTCGGTGTCCTCATGTCTAATGTCCATATGGATTGGACGCGCGCTACCTGTGGACGGTTGAAGTCTGATTACCAATATTCGAACAACGTCGTCTACAACAACTTCCCCTGGCCGGATGCATCAGCCGAATTGCAGAGAAAAATTGCCGCAACGGCCCAGGGTATCCTTGCCGCGCGGGCGCTGTATCCCGATAGCAGCCTCGCCGACCTGTACGACGAAGTCACGATGCCCATTGAACTGCGTCAGGCGCATCAAGCCAACGACCGCGCTGTCATGGGAGCCTATGGCTTCCCGACGAAGCTGACGGAGCCGGACATCGTCGCCGAACTCATGAAACGCTATCAGGCGCTTGCCGATGATTGGACGAGTTGCGAAGCGCCGCGTTCCAATGCGACGATTTCAGACGAAGACGACGTCAGGGAGGTCGCGGAACCCGCAGGAGAATACGCCGTGAACGACGCCGCAGACGAGCCCTGAAACCAAGCGCTTGTATACGTATACGCTGCCGTTGTGGCTTGCGAAACGGGGCTTTCGGTTGGCTCAGGCGGATCAGGCAAATCAGCAGACGGATCAGACGGATCAGGCAAATCCAGTGGCGTAATCAGGCAGATCAGGCAAATCAGCAGACGGATCAGGCGGATCAGACGGATCAGGCAAATCCGGCGGGGGGATCAGGCGGATCTGGGGGGGATCAGGCAGATCTGGCTGCCGTAATCTGCGACAATCTGCGTCATCTGCGGATAAAAAACCTTCGCGGCGTCGCGTGAAAAAGAAAGCAGGCCGCCCTACTATTGGCATGCCTATTCATGCGTCGTCCCCCCATGGATGACGTTTTTGACCCAGAGTTCGCCCAGCGAGTAGCTTTCCAGCCATTCCGTGTAATCTGTCCGTTGCAGCCGTGCGAAGGTAGATTGCCCATCACGGCGTTTCACCACGACGACATCCTCGGTGGCAAACTGGTCAAGAAGCAGGGGCGATTGTGTGGCGACGATGACTTGGGTTCGCTTGGCGGCGTCCTGAATCAACTCGCCGAGAAGCCGTATGGCCTCGGGGTGCAGCCCGAGCTCCGGCTCGTCAATGATCATGGTCGAAGGCGGACATGGCTGAAGAAGCGCCGTAGCCAGGCAAATGAAGCGGATGCTGCCGTCAGACAAGTGATAGGGCTGCATGGGATAATCCGATGCCTTGGCCTTCCAGGACAAGGCAACCTTGGTTTTGGGGCCAAATTGCTGGGGATCGAGCAAAAAATCGTCCAAGAACGGCGCGACCAGCTGGCAGGCGTTGAGGATCTCGTCATAGCAGGCTCTGTCTGTATTGCGGATACGAAACAAATAAGGCCCGATATTGGCCGCGTCAAAGCGCAATGCCTTGTTGTCCTCAATGATTTCGGCATGTCGCATGGGCGCAGTGGAGCTCGTGTCGTGAAAATGGTAGACCTTCCACGAGCGGATGGCATTGACTACGGGCGCGCTGTACGCGCTTGCGCGGGAACTTCCCTTGGCCTCCTTCACCAGCAAGGACGCATTATCGCCGCTGCTGCCAAGTTCCCGCCATCCAGGGGTGCCGCCATCGTCATAACAAGCTTCATCGGCCAGCGCAAAACCTTCTCCGGGGCCGGGTTTAAGCGTAAAACGGTAGCCACGTTCAGCAAAGCGAGTCGCAAACTCCATTTGCCTGGTAGCCTTGCGGCCATTGTAGAGCAGATCGCTGATGCCGCCGCTTTCACGGACGAAATCGGCGAGCCGGTCTTCTATCAGCGCCTGGAGCAGACGAAAGCAGGCAATCAGGTTGCTTTTGCCCGCGCCGTTGGCGCCAACAAAGACATTCAGGCTCTTCAACTCAAAATCCTCGAGTGTCCGGATGGATTTGAAGCCGCGAATGGTCAATTTGTCTAGTGAATCAGCCATCTGCTTATCCTCTGCGCAGCATAAATTCCTCTTCGAGCAAGGGGGCTGTCCAAGCTCGCGGTTCTGGCCAATAAGGTCAAACTATAGCTGTTAGCGCCTACGATATAAAGCGGCCGGCATGACAAATGATGCTGGAACGTAAGCGGTCACTCATTGATCATTGTTGTTCCCGCAAGCTGCTATGGACAATATGGACAGTATGGACAGTATGGACGGCAGGCGGGCAGGCGTTGTGGTCCATCGTGTCCATGTTGCGCCGTAGGCGCTTAACCATGCTTAACCCCAGCCTTCAGGCTGGGGTGGCGGCGCCCCATGAGGCAGTGCCTTGTAAAGGCACCACAGCAGAAAAAGACCACCGCACGACCGCTATCAATCGGTGACTGGTCACCAAATCAGCAGACGGATCA
>JAAZKQ010000062.1 GCA_012799755.1 Lentisphaerota bacterium
AGTCAACACGAAAGATGGTTTCCATTGCAAGGCAACAAAAAACGGCCAATTATCAATGGGTGACCGATTACAGCCTTGAAGTATATGCATGACAAGTGAGGTTTTAAAACGTAATCTGCTGCTTTTTCGCCGCATGGACGGCTTGGCTCTGCTGCTGCACGTCGTTCTGCTGGGCATTGGCGTGTTGTTTATTCGCGGCGCCGGCCTGGAGGTGGGCGGCGTCATGTCCGAGATGTGGCAGCGGCAGCTCCTGTGGATCGCTGCCGGGGCGATGATTTACCTGGGCTGCGCCCTGTTTGATTATCGCTGGCTGGGGCGTTATGCGTGGATGCCTTATTTGGGCGGTCTGGGCATCTTGGTGCTGCTGCTGCTGTTGAATCGGAGCATCAACAGTTCGCGCAGCTGGTTGGTCATCCCTGGCTTTGGCATGTTGCAGCCGTCGGAATTGATGAAGCCGGTGGTTCTGCTGTTCATGTGCTGGGCCTTTACGCATCCGGCATTGCGTCATAGTCGTGTTCCGCCTTGGCTGGTGGTGCTGGCGATACTGGGCCCGCCGTTGCTGTTGATCCTCATGCAGCCGGATTACGGCACTGCACTGGTCTATATGCCTTTCGTCTTCATGCTGCTGTTTGTGAATGGGTTGAAATGGCGGCATATCTTCCTGGCGGCGCTGGCGGCGCTGCTTTTGCTGCCCGTCGGCTTCAGTTCGCTGCGTCCGCACCAACAGGATCGCCTGAAGGTCTTTTTGGAAGTGCCCAGCCATTTTGCGCTGGCGGCGTTGTCGCCGTTGCTTAGTGACGCACGCCGTGAGCGCCTGGAGGAAGCACAGCGGAGCTTCTTTCTCAAGGCCGACGGTAGGCCCTTTGACAACTGGAACGCGCAGCAGTCCTTGCTCGCGGTGGGCAGCGGCGGTTTCATGGGCAAGGGCTACCTCAGGGGTACGCAGTACGTGTTGGGCTATTTACCTAAGACGGTGGCGCCGACCGACTTCATCTTTTCGGTGATCGCCGAAGAAGTCGGCTTTGTGGGCTCGGCCAGCGTGGTCTGTCTGCTCATCTGCCTGATATTGTGCATCTGCCGCACGGCCATCCTGGCGACGGACGAGATGGGGACTTTTCTGGCCATCGGCATTGCCTCAATCTTTGCAACGCATACCTTTATCAATATCGGCATGACCATCCAGGCGGCGCCGATTATCGGCATACCACTGCCCTTTGTCAGCTACGGCGGGTCTTTTATGTTCGGCTCCATGATGCTGGCGGGATTGGGACAGAGTGTGCACATGCGCCGGGGATTGACGGAGGAGGCTTGACGGGATGGCGTCGCGCATAAGAAAACCCGGCGAGGTACTGCGGGCCTTTCTGCTGCCGAAGCTGGATCGGCGTTTCTGGATTCGGCTGGGGCTGGAAATCGTGCTGGCATGGATTTTTTTCAGCAAGGTCTGTACACTATCCTGGACGCATGGCGAAAGCATGCTGCCGACTTACGGCGACCACGAGTTCCTCCTCTGCTGGCAGCCGCGCTACTGGTTTCGCGATCCACGTCCGGGCGAGGTGGTGATGCTGCGCCTGGCGGGGCCGCGAGTTATGTTGCTTAAGCGGGTCGTCGCTGTGGCCGGCGATAGTGTGGAGTTTCGTGATGGGGTTCTGCTGGTCAATGGCAAGGAACCGGACGCTTTCTGGGCGAGTCTGACACTCTGTGACTGGAACTTGCCCCCGCGCCAAGTCCGCCCCGGCCATGTTTATGTGGTTGGCGATAATCGCAGCATGGACATTGACGAGCACGAATTCGGCGAGATCGCCGTGTCGCGGGTGGTTGGCGGGCCGTTGTTTCACTGACAGGAGGTACTTTCTTGCGCAAAAATAAGCAGTTGTGGTACCCATTGTTCAAACTTCTGCTGGTTGTGGGAGTGGCAGCGGGCCTCTTCTTTTGGTTGCGGCCATCGGAAGAGAAGCGCATTCGCAAGCAATTCCAACGCTTAAGTGAGGCTATTGCCAAGAGTGGCGACGAGGGCAATGCCAGCGCCGCGGTGAAGATGCTGGCGCTGGGCAATCTCCTTCACGAGCAGATTGACATTGATGTCCGGGATTTTCCCTACAACGGCGAGCAGTCCGCCGAGACGCTCGTCAGCTTGGTTTCGCGCGGTCGCAGCTACTTCCGCCGCATCGCGGTGGAGTTCTACGACATTGAGGTCATGCTCGTTGACCACGAGTTGGCTGATGCCCGCTGTGTGGTTCAGGTGGCCGTTGAGTCGGATAATTATCGCGATAGCGGCGTCAGGCATTTCATGGCGTCTTTGGCCAAAGTTGACAAGACGTGGAAGTTCACGGGCTGCCGTGAAGATGAATTGCTGCGCAAATGACAGCGAATGAGCAGGATAGAGACTGATAACAAAACAAGGGTGATAATGAGAGATACTGACGTGGGTGTTGTTAACGAAGATTCTACGAAGCTGCAATTTGCCTTTTTGATCGGGGTACAGACAGCCGAAAGCGGCCCGGAACGCACGGAAGAGCTGTTGGCTGAATTGGGCGAGCTGGTGAGCACGCTCGGGCTGGAGATTACCGGTCAGATGACCGTGAAACTGCGCGACATCAATCCGCGGCTGCTTGTCGGCGAAGGCAAGGCGCAGGAAATCTGCGCGGCGGCGCGGCAAGCCGGCGCGGATGTGATTATTTTCGACGATTTTCTTTCCCCGTCACAGCAGCGCAACTGGGAGAACTTGGCCGATATGGCGGTCATTGATCGTCAGGAGGTCATTCTGGATATCTTTGCGTCGCGGGCCCAAACCAACGAGGCGCGCTTGCAGGTGGAGCTGGCGCAAGCCAACTACTCGTTGCCGCGGCTGGAGCGCCGCTGGACGCACTTGCACCGGCAGCGCGGCATGGCGGGCGGCATGGGCATGCGCGGCGAGGGCGAACAGCAGCTGGAAGTGGACTCGCGTATCGTGCGGACGCAAATAGCGAAGCTCAAAGTCCGGCTGCGCGAGGTGCGCCAGCGTCGCCAAGTGCAACGCAACCAGCGCTTGCGCAAGCCGGTGCCGGTGGCGGCAATCGTCGGTTACACCAACGCCGGCAAGTCGTCTTTGTTGAACACCCTGACACAGGCATCGGTACTGACCGAAGACAAGTTGTTTGCCACCCTGGATCCGACGGTGCGGCGGCTGGAATTGCCCGACGGCCAGGCGCTGCTCATGGCCGACACGGTTGGCTTTATCCGCAAACTGCCGCATACGCTGGTGGAGGCCTTTCATTCCACGCTGGAGGAAACGGCCATGGCCGACTATCTCGTTGAGGTGCTGGATGCCACCGCCGCCAGCCTTGAAGAACACCATGATAC
>JAAZKQ010000602.1 GCA_012799755.1 Lentisphaerota bacterium
AGGTCGCCCTTACAGGGCTCTTTTCGGGTGTGGGCCTTACCCGGGGCGACGCGCCCTGCGGCGCTTGCCCCGGGCTATCTTAGGCCGCGCCTTCGGCGCTGAAAACCAAAGAGACGACAGGAAATGTCTGTTATCAATGGGTGACCGCGTACCCACCCCCGGCCCTGTCAGCATTGTCTGCCTTGCCAGCAGGACCATTTAAGCTATATTCTTGAGCCTGCGGCAGCAGAAGATCGGCACCTGCGCCCGGTCGCGGCAGTATTGCCGGTTCCTGCCGGCATCACGAAAGGACATCTTCCCCATGGCGCAACAAAACCGGCAGTTGGACATGAGCTTCGATGGCGATCAACGCCTGGCCGAAGCGTTCAGACAGGGCCACTTCGTGACCCTCCTGGAAGTGGCCACACCGACTGCCAACCAGCCCATTGATTCCGCCGCCGCCGTGCTCCAGCCTCTCCTCAAGCAAATCAGCACGCTGGATGAAATCACCGGCATTACCCTCAACGACTGCCTCCCGGATGAACAACGCCACGACCCAGTTGAATTCGCCCAGCTTCTCCTGCGCGACTTTGGCAAAACTGTCGTCCTGACCCTATCCGGCAAGTGCAGCAACCTCGATCGCGCCAAGGCCATCTGCGCGGCGGCTTATGGCCGCGGATTGCGCAATGTCCTCGCCGTCACTGGTGACCTCCCAAACCAGGCGGAGGACAAAGCACCGACACCGCCAACGCCTCGGCCCTACTTGGACAGCGTTGAGGCCTTGCGTAGCCTCTCCAGCTTTAATCGCCAGCTCTGTCTCGGCGCAGTGGTCAATCCCTACAAGTACACCGCCGAGGATCAGTGCCTCCAATATGCCAAAATGCTCCGCAAACTGCGTAGCGGCGCTGACTTTCTCGTCGCCCAAGCCGGCTGGGACATGAAAAAAAGCCAAGAGCTGCAATGGTTCATGCAGATGCGGGAGTTGCACGAGCCCATCATTGCCCGCATGGTCATGTTCACTCGGGAAGAAGCGCAGCGGCTTGGCGAATGCCGGCAGCCCGGCATCGTCCTGCCGGTACCTCTCGCCGCCCAGATCATGCGTGAAGCAGCCATGCAACCCAGCGACTACATCGCCGCCCAGATTCACCGCTGTGCTCTGCAAATCATCGGCTACCGCGTCCTCGGTTACAGTGGCGTACAGATTACCGGTTGTCGAAACCCGAAAACCATCGCCCAGCTCCTCTCCCATTGCAAAGAATTAACTGCTACCTGCGACGACTATCCGTCCTGGCTCAAACAATGGCAAGAACTCCACGGCGCCATTTCCTTTGCACCGGCGCCAACCGAACGCCACACCGGAACGCCACACTACCTATTCCGGCAGCTGCTCAATCCCCAACACCGTGACTATGTCCCCCAGGACCGCTTCCACGGCCAGTTCCTTGAAAAGCCTGGCATGGCTGATCGTTGGCGCTTCTTCATGGCAAAATGGGGACGGCGGGACAATGGCTGCTTCGGTCTACCCTACACTACGGCTTGCCCCAAGCAACTACGCTTCGGTCCCTGTGGCGGCTCGCAATGCGACGGCTTCTGTGAAGCCGGGCATCAGCCATGCTTCTTCCAGCGCGTCCTGCGGCTCCTGGCCGACCGCAACGCCATTCAGCTCCTCGAAGAAGGGCTGCCGGAGCATGACTGAAGACAGCTTCTTCCAATGGCTCTTTCAACAGCTGCCGACAGCAGGAAAGGACGTCGTCATCCCACCCGGCGATGATTGCGCCGCCATCCGCTGGCGTGAAGACAAGCTGCTGCTCATCGCCGTGGACCAAGTCGTCGGTGGACGCCATTATGTCGCCAAGGGGCCAGACGCCACTCCGCCGGCCCTCGCCGGTCGCAAACTCGTCGCCCGCAATGTCAGCGATATTGCCGCCATAGGCGGCACCCCGTTGTTCTGCCTCCTTGCCGGCGCCTTCCCTAAGAGCTGCACGGAAACTTGGCTCAAGGAATTCTATGGCGGCATCGTTGACGCCGTCGGCGCCTTCCAACTGCAAATGCTCGGCGGCGATTTGGCCAGCAGCAACGGAGACGAAGTCGCCAGCCTCACTATCCTCGGTGAGGTTGCCGCAAACGAAGTGATCACCCGCAGCGGGGCCCGCGCCGGTGACGCCCTGTTCGCCACCGGCGCCTTTGGCAATTCTTTCGTCAGTGGCCATCACCTGCACTTCAATCCCCGCCACGCCGAGGGGCGCTGGCTGGCACAGCAGCACCTGGCAAGCGCTATGATGGACGTCAGTGACGGGCTACTCTTGGATCTGTCACGCATCTGCAAGATGTCCCAATGCGGCGCCCGCATTGATCTCAATGCCATCCCTTGCCGCGATGCAGGCACCAGCATTGACCAGGCTTGCAGCGAGGGCGAGGACTTCGAGCTCATCTTCGCCGTGCCATCAGACAAAGTCGCCGCCCTGCAACAGCGCTGGCCCTTTGCCAACACCCCGCTGACTCGCCTGGGAACCTTCGACGGTAGTGGGCTACTTCGCGACCAGCAAGGCAACTCTCTCGTCGCCCGTGGCTGGGATCACCTGTCACCCCCATCAGCCGGAGGAAACTAACATGCGTCTCCTCAGCAAACAGGACGACGCCACCTTGATGCTCGGGCGCATGCTGGCAACATGTCTGCCACCGGCCAGCGTCGTCGCCCTCTACGGCGATCTAGGCGCCGGCAAGACCGTCCTCAGCCGCGGCGTCGCTCGTGGTTTGGGTATCACCGAACCCGTCACCAGCCCGACCTTTACCGTCGTCCAGGAATACCGCCGACCGAATGGCCAGTACTTCTATCACCTTGATATGTATCGCATCAACGACGAACAGGCCGCACTGGCCTTCGGCATTGAGGAATTCTTGTTTGCTGCCGACGCCATCACCCTGGTGGAATGGCCGGAGCGCATCGCCGCCCTCCTGGCACCGGCTGCGACTATCGCCATATCCCTCAGTCACATTGACGAATCACAGCGCGAAATCGTCCTGCCCGATCAGCTCGGACAACAACTGCTTGCCGCCGGCTTGCCGAAGGGTATCAGCTTACTCGCCGATACGTGACCTGTGGCAGCAAAACTCAGGCTTCCTGCTCCAAAGCCAGCCGCAAACAATTCTCTGCCGCAGCCAAACGCGCCAGACATTCAGTCCGATAGCGTTCGTTGGCCCGGCGAAACTCCTCCGGTGAAGCCAGCAACTCCTCAACTTCTGCGCGTAATCGAGCTACATCGCAGTCGTTCACATCGCCCACCGAACGCCGCCCCAACGCCGCCAGAAAATTGTCAATCTTGCTGCCACGAGCAATGCCGACCACCGGAGTGCCCACATTTGCCGCCAAAAACAGCAAATGCAGTCTGCTGCTGATGATCACGGCGCAGCGGCTTGCAACCAGCTGCACCACTCCGGGATCGTCATGTCCCGTCAGCAGGCTTGTTTGTGAACAGCGGGTCATGCCACGGCGAAAATCAGCCATCCAGGCGTGGTCAGTAACCGGGTTCATCGGTATGAACAACACATGACGCCCCGTTTCAGCCAACATCTCATCCAGGAAGTTTTGCAGGCCCTGCGGATCACGCAACGGCGATTGCGCCGAGATACCCACACCAATCAAACAGCAGTCACCCAAGGCACGCAGTTCCGGCGGCAACTCCTCGGCGGCTGCGGTCGGCAGCAGTAAGGCGCTGTCAGCGCCAACGACCGCCGCAGGATAGCCAGACCGACACAGTTCGTCCCGCGACTGCTGGTCACGGACAATAACGGCGGCGCAGCCCGCCAGAGCCCGGCTGAGTCGCCGGCGCATGCGATGATCCAGAACTTTTTCATAAAAGCGCACAGCATCGAAAGTTCCAAAGCTACAACGACTCAGCGCCCGCAGAAGCGCCAGTTTTTTGCCGCGCGCTTCAAAAAAGGCTGGATTGAAGACGCTGTTCATGCCGACATTCCACAACAAGGTCTTCACACCCGCCGCCTGTGCGACTTCAAGCATTCGCACGCCAGTGGCGGGGTAGTCGGACAGCCCAGTCGCGCCGGCCCAGACAAAGCAATCGTAATCAGCAATATCGCGACGGAAAGCCTCGCACTTGGCGTCTGCCCCGAAACCGTACAGCATTACGCAGTGAAGCTTGAGCCTTCGGGCCGTCTCCTCAGGGCGAGCCGTGCTCACGACCAGTTCAGCCCTGGGCAAAACCCGGCGGAATATCGCCACGACACAGGCAATGATGGCCTCGTCACCAATATTATCACAGCCAAGGGGAATGCCACCCAAGAGAATCTTCATGCCCCTACCCCTTCACCAGATCAACACCTTCAGAAAGCCGACAGTCAGCCCGGCGCGACGCCAAGTCCTCCCTTCAATTGCCGCCAGGTATTCTGCGGTACTGCGCAGGGCGCAATCGTGGAGAAAGCGACCGTCTGGCACGCACGGCGCGCGGCGGGCGGGATGTGGACGGCAACGGCTC
>JAAZKQ010000603.1 GCA_012799755.1 Lentisphaerota bacterium
CCGAACACGGCCGTTAAGCTCCCCAGTGGCGATGATACTACGCTCAGGAGCGTGGGAAAGTAGCGCGCTGCCAGTCCTTTCCCTCAAGCCCGGCTCCCCCCAGGGAGCCGGGCTTTTTCTTTGCTAGCCGCAGATGTCGCCGATTGGCGCCGATTGGGTGAGGCCGGGCTTTTTCCCGGCGTTTTGTGGCCGCACGCTTGCGTGCGGCAGTGCGGCGGCAGCCTGTCCTGCCGTTTGCGTGTGGTGATGAGGCCGGTGCGCTGCAAGCCTGGCTCAGTCACTGTTGCTTTGGGCGTCGCTGTAGTGCTTGCTGTATTCGGTGAATGCGAGTTGGTATCGCCGTGCTTCGTCGGGGGAGAAGATAGCCTGGCTTTTTTCGGAGCTGCTTTTGATGAGCGCTTGGCCGACGGCGAGTGTGCGCATAAAGGCCTGGAGGACGATTTGTTCGTTGCTCTCAAAATCATGACAGGTCGAGGACAGGACGGCGTAGGTGTCTTGGTCAAGGTGATCAGCAAGGACTTCAGTTTCCTCCTTGACGACGGATGCGTGGCTAGCGAGAGCGGCGAGGGTTTGAGTGAGTTTGAGCAGCAGCCGTAGAAAGTGTAGGACGGGTTTATTCCACAGGCCGAGTTTACTTTCCTGGCACATGTGGGAGGCCTTTTCGGTGGTAGTGAGTGCCTCTTGGATAAGGAAGAGGCAGAATTCGTAGGCATTGGCGCGCCTTTGGCCGGCATCCTGCCACAGTCCCTTGTGGGCGAAACTGACAAGGCACTGGTATGCGGCGTCTCGTCGCGCAATACCGACACAGTGGTTCATTTCTACCAAGGTTTGAACGTGTATACGCTGCGTTTTTAATGGCATGTAACCGACCTCTCGGGAGAGCGAATGCACGGCTCGGTATCGGCGCCGGTCAAGAATGGCCAAGCGAAACCCGGGCCGCCCGGCTGCGCGTGGCGGGGCATTCAACTGGGTGGTTGATGGTATTACTCAAGAATCAGTTGTTCGGCGTTGATCACCCACGGTGTTTGCACGGCAAGTACGGAAATGACGAAGTTGCCGGCGCTATGTATCCAGGCGCTTTGTTCTCCGCCCAGGCTGCTATTGGCGGAAATGAGCTGCGTACCGACTTCGTTGGTGACGGAAACAAACAGCGCACCCGCCTTGAACTGTTCAAAACGAATACGCCAATGCCCACCCGGGACGCTGATGCTGATGTCGGATTGGCCGCTTTCGCCGGACCAGGTGCCGAGTTTGCTGACTTTGATGGGCTTTTTCTGATCCTGGAGGAAGCGCCATTCGTCAATGGGGTCCATGCGTTGTTCGAGCTCTACCGTCCAGCTATTGCCCGGGGAGCGGATGACGAGGTAGGCGGCGTTACTGCTACCGTTGATGTTGACTCGACCATTGGTGGCAAAGCCGGCAGTTTGATCGGCGACCAGCTGTTGGGTGTTGTGTTGCATATCTATGAGAAAAATGCTAAGGGGACCGCTGCCCTTGGGGGTGAAAGTTACGCGTGATCTCTCGCCGTAGAGACTGAAGATTTCAGTTTCCATGTTGCCTTGGCCGCTCCATTGGTGGGTTTGCAGCCAGCGGTGCTTGTTTACTTGAGCGAAAGCGCTACTGATGCTCAGGGAGAGGACGGCGAGGAAAACTAGTGTCAATGAGGATTTGGGGCTGTGCATGAGTTCGTTCCTTTATTTGCTGTTAGGATGAATACCCAAAGTAACTGGGGCCGCGGCGCCGTTTAGGTTGTCGGTTACGGCGCTTAAATATTTGTTGTTGAACGACTTCCTCGGGTAGTTCGGCCAGAAATCGGCTTGGCTGGCGCTGATCGGCGCCGGTCCAAACGAAACGCTCGCGGGCGAAGAGAACCGTAACTTCTGCTTTGGCGCGTGTCAACCCGACATAGAAGAGACGGCGTTCTTCCTCAATGCCATTGGCGGTAGCGACGCTGTGCTGATGCGGGATGTAGCCTTCTTCGACGCCGGTGATGAAGACGAAGGGGAACTCCAGTCCCTTGGCGCAGTGGAGGGTCATGAGAGAAACATGGTCGGCATTGCTGTCATAGACGTCGAGGTCGGAAATAAGCGATACTTCTTGGAGGTAGTCAACAAGACTGCAGTCGCCGTGGTTGGCAACGAAACTCTTGACTTGGGCCAGCAGTTCGTGAATATTGTCAATACGGTCGCCGGCATTATCGTCCTTGGCGACGATGCTTTGCATGAGTCCGGAGTGTTCGAGGACGGCGTTGATGGCCTGATCCACAGGTTGGTCGGGCAGGGCGCGCAATGCGCGGCTCCACTGGCAGAAGCGCTGAGCCCAGGCGGGATTCTTGCCGAAGAGGGCGGCAAAATCGTCATGGCAGATAAAATCGAACACGGGCAGCGCATGTTTGGCGGCGGCAGCGACGAGCGTGGCGAGATTCTTGGGACCGACGCCGCAGTTCAGGCAGGCAACGACACGCTGGAGTGATACTAGATCAGCCGGGTTGCATTTGAGGCGGAGGAAGGCTAAGAGGTCCTTGATTTCCTTGCGATCGTAGAAGCGGAGATTACCGATGACCTGGTAGGGAATGCCCATGCGTATGAAGCCGTCTTCAAGACTGCGTGATTGGGCATTGGTGCGATAGAATACGGCCATGTCCCGCAGGGCATGGCCTTCCGCGCACAGCTCACTGATGCGGTGGCAGAGCCAGAGCGCCTCGCTTTCCTCGTCCGGGACGGAGATAAGACGGATTGGGCTGCCGACTTCATTTTCGGTGAAGAGGTCTTTTTCCAGTCGGAAGGTGTTTTGGTGGATAAGCTCATTAGCGGCGTGGATGATACATTGGGTTGAGCGATAATTTTGTTCGAGGCGGACGATTTTGGCGTCAGGAAAGTCCGAGGTGAAGTTCATGATATTGTTGTAATCGGCTCCCCGCCAGGAGTATATGCTTTGGTCTGGGTCGCCGGTGGCGTGGACATTGTGTTCCTGACAGCAGAGCAGTTTTATGAGCTCGTACTGCAAGTGGTTGGTGTCTTGATATTCGTCAATGAGGAGGTACTTGAAGCGCGCCTGGTACATTTCGCGAACGATGGGAAACTCACTGAGGATTTTGGCGGTGAGGAGGAGCAGGTCGTCAAAATCAACTGCGTTTTGCCGGCGTAGGCGGTTTTCGTAGGCGATGGCGACCTTTTCGTACATATCGGCGCCATAGCTGTACTCATTGTGGATGTATTCAACGATGTCCTGCCGTTGGGTTTTGGCGCGGCTGATGAGCTGGGCGACCTCATTGGGGCTGCATTCGTTATTGCTCAGATTGAGGTCTTTGAGGCAGCTTTTGAGCAATGTGAGCTGGTCGCTGCTGTCATAGATGGTGTAGTGGCGGTTGCGACCGTCCTTGAGGCGTTCAATGTCCTGTCTGAGGAAGCGTGCGCAGCAACTGTGAAAGGTGCCGACGTTGCGTGGGGCGGTGCCGACCAGCGTGGCAATGCGTTCCTTCATTTCATTGGCGGCCTTGTTGGTGAAGGTCATGGCCAGAATCTGATCGGGGCGGGTGCCTTCGGCGATGAGATAGGCGATGCGGCGGGTGACCACGCGGGTTTTCCCCGATCCGGCGCCGGCGACAACGAGCATGGGGCCTTGGCGGTGGGTTACGGCTGCGAGTTGGGCATCAGTCAAGTCGCGGAGGATATCGGAAGAGATGGTCATAATCCTATTGTTACTTCAGCAAAGGGGAACGGGGGAAACGAGTATCATAACGATAATGGCGCGGGAGACTAAAAACAACGGCGGCGAGGAAAAAGACAAGGCCGCGGCGGCGTGTTGTTCTGCTTGCAGTGATCACGGTTTCAGCTGCCGCAACAGAAGCGCGAATGGATGACTTGCCAGCGCAGGGACGTTTCGCGGCGTTTGTCGAGCCAACTGCGGGCCTCGCTGTCGTTACGGATAGCCGCGAGTTCGGCGATATCCTGGTCGCAGCAGCGGAAGATGACAGGTAGGGCATTGTTGCCGGCTAGACGCGCGCAGGTTTTCAGTGCCTTTTTAAGCAGACGGCTGTAGTAGGCATGGCGGGTGGCGAGCCAGGCGAAGATTGCCGCCAGTAGCGACCAGAAGGGCCAGATAGGTAGGGAGGGCAGGAACTGCGTCCGAAGAATCTGCGCAGCCAGGAGGAGAAAGGTTACGCCGAGAAAGAGAAAGGAGTCCTGCTGGCGATGGAAAAGGCCACCAAGGAGGCGTCGGAATGGACTGCGCGCTGTCAGGTAGGCGAGGCTTTCTTCGTAGATCGTTGAGTTGAGGCCGATGCGGGCGACATGGCAGAGCTCGTGTGCGAGCAACTCCTGTCGTCGGTAGATCAGCCAGCGTTCCTTGTGCTTGAAGCTGCGACGAATGATGAAGATGGCGAAGAAATCAGGATAGAAATAGAACGCGCAACCGCCGAAGAGGAGGCTGAAAGAGGGGTCAATGAAGAAGCCAGGCACCCAATCAATGCTGAATGCGTAGAGGCTCTCACAGCAGTCCTTGACTTCGCGGAAGAAGTGGGGCGCAATCATGTCGGCCTTGTTGAGCTTGAGGCCCTCAATATCGTAAAAGCCGTTGTGCGCCAGCGATTCGGACATGACGGCGATGTTTTTTTGCAGGGTGCGGAGGCGGCTGATGTAGGCGGGGCGGTCTTCGTCCTTGCCGCAGAGAAAGCCGCGGGCGTCCAGTTCGGCCAAGGCGGCCGGCTCGTTGTTGGCGGCCGCCGTGAGGAGTTCTTCACTGAATATGGGCATGCTGAGGTCCGGGGGTAGGAAGAGAGAAACGAGGGAAAGTAATGTAGCATCGCGGGAAGAGGACACAAAGGAGAAAAGCTGCGTTGTACGCGGGGCGGGGTAAGTGGTCACGCATTGATAATTGGCTGTTTTCTGTTGCCTTGCAATGGAAACCATCTTTCG
>JAAZKQ010000604.1 GCA_012799755.1 Lentisphaerota bacterium
AATCAGGCGCCTCGGAGAGGCGCTACAGAAGACTGCCAAAAGAAACCGAAAATGTTAATTTAATTTCTGTACAGATCCTAAATAGTCAGTCATGCATCAATAAGAGGAGATTCACCATGCATCGTTGTATTTTTCCAATATGGGGACAGGAACGTCCATTTGCCGTGCCTGAAGATGCCGTTGACAAAGAGCATTTCAAGGAGAGCACTGACGGCAATGAGCGCATCACCGATGTCAGTGAACCCACTCTTTCTTTTTTCCCGGCCTCGGGGCCTGGCGTCCATCCGGCCCTGCTGATCTGCCCGGGCGGAGGCTACTCACACCTCTCGTGGCTGGTGGAAGGACTGGATATTGCCGGCCTGGCCAATTTGGCCGGCATCTCGGCATTCGTGCTAAAATATCGTTGTCCTCAACGCCGTGAAGCCGCTCATGCGGATGCGGCGCGCGCGATGCGTCTGATTCGTCATCGTGCGCAAGAGTTCACCATCTGTCCTGAAAAGGTCGGCGCCATCGGCTTTTCGGCCGGAGCGCATTTGGCAGCGACCATTTCTGCGCCGGCCAATCCAGTGCCCTATCCGGCCATTGATGCAGCCGATGAATGCTCCTTCCGGCCCAATTTCCTGGCCTTGATTTACCCGGCATATTTGGCTGATGACCAGCTGAAACTGGCGCCGGAGTTCCGCATTGACGAAGCGACGCCCCAGACTTTTTTGGTTCAGAGCGAGAATGACTCTGTGCGGGTGGAAAACAGCCTTGCCTGGTATTGGGAACTGAAAAAACACCAGATACCGGCGGAGATGCATCTCTATCCCGACGGCGGTCACGGTTATGGACTTCTTCGCACCGGCAGCGCGGCTTCCGCCTGGGGCGAAGCCACCAGTGCCTGGCTGAAACGCATCAACGGGATACCAAGATAGAAGACAGCCGGCGGAGTAACTCCGGGGACTGCCCGGAACCCTCAGCGAACCGTGCTTACAGATTTCCAGTACACGGCCTCCCTACGTTTCCGGTGCAAGACATTACGCGGCGCAGTCAGTCGCATCGTCCGGCTCCCGACTGTGCTGCGGCCTTTCAGCCCGCAGCATTTTTTTCTATCCGCAGATTACGCGGATTAGCGCAGATTTTTTTGTAGGGTTGATTGCTTGGCAGTCCAAGGCTTCTTCCAGTGTCAGATCGTCTTCGGGCGTCCAAGCCGCACACCCAACATCATCCATCTCCCGGCTGTGCTGTGGCCTTTCAGCCCGCAGCGTCACATGATTCCGCAGACGAAAACCAAGCGTCCGGCGCCCGGCTGTGCTGCGGCCTTTCAGCCCGCAGCGTCACATAACCCCGCAAACGAAAAACCAAGCGTCCATCTCCCGGCTGTGCTGCGGCCTTGCAGCCCGCAGCGTCACATGATTCCGCCAGCCGCCCCCTATGCGTCTCTCTCTCCAGCCATTTCCGCGCTTTGATTCCTCCGTAAGCCGAAGATATTTACCGCCTTCCCTCGCTGATCTTTGCCAAAAACACCTGTTGTTGCTCTGGGCTAAGCTGCCGGAAGCGTTCTACGAGCCATTCAATCGCCAGTTTGCTCAAATGGCCTTCGATCTTCGCCAGCATCGCACGCCGCCGATCACGTCCCGAAGCCGACAAGAATGCCGGCGCAGCGGTAACGCGCTCATGCAATGTGTTGACCTCGGCCGAGCTAAGCTGCGCTAGCTTCGCCGTGCGTTCTTCCAGTTCAGCGAGCCATGCTGTGGCTTTGCGTTCCCGCTCGGCGAGATGCCACTGGCAGAATGTCTCCATGGTCTCTGTCGGGTCCCACGGCAGCTCTGCGTCAGCTAGCCGCTCATAGACATCGGCGCAGATTTTGGCTGTATGAGCAGCATACTCGTCAGGGGTCAGCAGGTCATTTTCAAGATTACGATACGCCTCCATAAAGATACGCAGCGCCTGACGTATCGCTTGGAAATCCTCAAGGTCGTCCGGGCAGCCCTCATAGATGGCGAAGAGTTCATTAATCTCATTGTTGATTATTTCCAAGTCATCATATGATGCGATCTCGCTTTGCCACAGTTCATTCGCGCGCTTGCTGACCTTATCTATCTCCGCTTCAACAGCATTGAGGAAGCCCGACAACTTAGCCCGTAATGGCGGCAGATCGGGCAAGTCCACATTCGCAGCAAACTGTTTGAGTTTTTTCGCATAGTCCGGACCCGTTTTTTGCAGAGCCCGAAGCTGTGCAATCCGCACTTGCCGAAAAGCCTGCTGATTACTCGTCAGCCACAAATCCACCTCGCGTATCGTCTGCCCGGCGGCGGCAAAGAGTTCGGCTTGCCGACAGGCATTCATCGTATGCTTGTTCAGCGCTTCAGATAAATCGTGCAGATTCAGCTTTTCCAGGTTCAAGCATATTCGGTGAGTCATCTTCTGCTTAAATTGCCCAACCGCATCCGGCGATTCATTCGGCGGCATTTGCCGCGGCAACCATGCCGGGAATATCTCAATGAGCTCCTGGCGCCTTTCCAGAATGATCGGAGTGTAGCCGTCGATTTCCGCATCAGTCCAGCGTGGCTTTTCCTCTTTCATTTTTTCCTGCAGCGCCACAAGCTCGGCCAGCCCCCAGGAAAGTAGCCCGGCGTCCTGCTTCTCCAAACCATCTTCAGTCTTGCGAATAGCCTTATTTGCCTCATCCTCAACCACCTTGATCTGCTGCATAGCCGTCTTCAGTCGCTCGACAAGAGTCTCCCTTTTGTACCCAAGCGTCGTCGGCAGGGGTATGCGCTTTTTCAGCTCTTCCGCGCGCAAGAAGCACTCCTTTTGCGCCGAATAGGTCTCGACCTGTTCCCACTCATCCAACAAGACCTCCCATTCCGATGACATTTCCCCAGATTGGAACAACACGACGTCATGCAGTCCATTGAGATCGAGAAAAGCCCCCTTGAACGCGCCTTCATTCAGCCATTCGCTGACCGCGATGGTCTGATCATTTTTGACGATTGCCACTTTGTCCGTACGGGCAGCCAAGAACGCGCCAAGAAAAAGCCCGGCCGAGGCAATATTCGCGCCGTATGGCGGCGCGCAGAGGCCGCGTATGGCTTCGCCAAGATGGAGACGATTGTCAGCACCGCTCAGCCGTTGTTCCCACTTTTCGGCGACGCTTTTCAAAATTGGGTTTTCAGGTCGCGGTCGCACCGAGCCATTTTTGGCGTAGATTCCCCAGGCATCCTTGAGCACCGTGCTAGCTCGGTTTTGATCTTTCGATGGCTTGGCCATAACCGCGTTCCAGTCCAGACGCCCAAGCATCAGCTCCGTCGTCAAACTCAGGCAGGTCTTGGCGGCATTGCCGCGCGCCGTACCAAAACCGTCAAAGGGAAAAATGACGGGCTTCGGATACACGCGCGCAAAGATTTCTGAACACACCCGGTCGAGCCGCCGCGCCATTAATGGCTCGCTGAACGCCGTGACATAATGCCGCTCCTTGATCATCGTGTCCAAGCGCGATTTCAGATCCTGGAGCATTTTGTCCTCATGCGCAGCAATAAGATGGCCGAATTTGGCAGCGTCCTGTGGATTGATTTTGTCTTTCATGACGTCGATTTCAGCCAGGGCCTGCCCGAGCTTGCCTTCGTCATCAACAAGCAGGACGACGAGAATGGGCACGCCGGCGACCTTCGCATCCTTGGCTGCAGCACGCAGCTGCTGGCTTATTTGCCGTTCGACACTCTCAAAATCACGATTGGGCTCGACATAGCAGTAAATGACCGTTCCACGCGGTTGGTCGCAGGCGAACGCATTGAGCCACTGGTCCACGGCAGCTTTGATGTGGATATTCACAAGGTCCAGGTGCGATGTCACCGCCTGATAACGCCATTAGGTCGTGCTAATCTTGTTCTCTTCGCCAAAGTCACACTCGCGATCGCCTAAATCATCACACCATTCCTTGGCTTTGGACGAAAACAAATTTGCCTTGCCCTTAACGTCATAAGTGCTGTTAACACGTTGACGAATGTAGGCCAAAAACTGGGCCTTGGGCACCGCATCCCCGAGGATGTCGAACTGCTTGAAGCCCTCGTCCCACTCCACAATGTTGAACTCGTCGCTTAGCTCCTGCAAGTTCCCGGCGGCGATTTCAACCGACAACCCAGCCAGTGCGGCCAGTGCGGCAGTCGCGTCATTTTTATGGCTTACCCGCAAGCCCATTTTCGCCGCCAGCACAATCGCCTGCAGTATTCTGATGTGGTCGGTCATAAATTGCATGCCATGCCGCGCCATGGCCGATGCATACGAGTGCGTAATGGCGCCCTGCTGGCCGCTCTCTTCGGAGCTTATGAGCTCATGCTGCAGCGACTCAGTCAGCAAATCAACCGGCCACAGCACGCTGCTCTTGCTGCCGTCAATTGGGTAGTTCTGAAAACGGTCGAAGGTCTCACCCAGCAGCGCCAGGACAGAACGTTCCTGCAGATGCTTGCCGGCCGCAGCAAGGTGGAAGAGCAGCCACACCGCATAGGGCGAAAGCGGCCAGCAGCCCTTGCGGACGACATTGTGAAAGCGGCTGTCGTCTTGCCAAAGATGGTGATGCTGCGACGAGGGAAACCATTTACCAATAGACGACATAATCTGCATTGATTCTTCCCTGGCCGCATCCGTATTAAGCATGCTGTCAAGGAACGGCACATCGCGCTTTTCAATCAAATTGGCTATCAGGGTTTCCAGGTTGATGGACAGAAAAGCCTTGTTGGCTGTCTGGTACCTGGTGACATAGCGCATGATCTCATTGCGGTGTTCGACGGCCACACGCTGGACGTAGGCATTGAGCTCAAACTGGATAAATCCCACAAAGCAGACTTTGCCAGTGTTGTTCTGCACGGCCTCAAACAAGTCTTGCAAGGCGCCGCTACCAGCTATGTGACTTCGCGTCGTCGCAAATTCCGTGTAGCGGCCAAATTCGTCGAACAAAATAAGGATGGACTTGAACGCTTTTCCCACCCCACAGTATTCGCGCGCGGCGAGGTCAATAACATCCCGAACAGACTCACCACCATAGGCTGAGATACGGATGTTATGTTGTTCGAGCACGGTGTTAACCTGCCGGTACACCGCGTCGTCCTGTTGCTCCAACTTGGCGATAATCTCGTCAACAGTACTGGCGTCACAGGCGCTAAGGACCGCGTTGATCAACTCAAGGTTATCCTTGGCCATTCGGAGCAAACTCTCGGCTTGCTTGAAACGCGGACGAAGCTCGTCCAGTGGCCGGGTGTTCAGCCCTCTTTTTTGCACCTGACGAATGATTTGCCGGGTCGTCTCAGAAGCGAGATCGACACTTCGCATGCCGTTCAAGGCCAGAACCAGGCACGGCTGTTTGGTGTCGGTCAACAAGGTCCGCAAATTAGCCGCGATGTTCTGATCAGCGGCGGCCAGACCTGCCAGAATGCTGTCCGCTTCCGAGCCGGTAGGATTGTCCAACAGCCGGCCAATGGTAAGTGCGAGGTGTGATTTGCCCGTGCCATAACCGGCGATGGCCAGCGTAAAAGGAACGTCATCCAAACCGTAGCAGTGGTCGACCACCGCTTTGACAAAACTGGCACTGTCCTGCAGGCGATGGCCATGGCTACTGCCGATATCCGCCTGTGAAACGCCGTGGTATGTCGGCCCATGAAAAACGAATGCGGCTGAGGCCGCGGCGGCTTTCTTCTCATCGGCATCGAACCAATCAATGCTAACGGCGCCGTTAAAGAGCTTGTCGCCACGAAAACGAACCACCGAACCAAGTAATGTGGACATATCCCTCCCTCCTCCTATATCATGTCGTCATAGATCATTTTCCAGGCCGCGTCAGCACTTTTCTTGGGATGGATCAGCCATGGCTGCATGTGCCTGTCCACGCCAATCAGGCCTTTTTGTTCGATCAGCGCCAGTACACGCAGAGTTTCGTCAGCATCCCAACCAGGAATACTCTTCCAGCCGGCTTCCTGGTCTAGTTCAACAACTGATAGCTGCTCATTCTTGGGAAAATGCAGCTCAATCAATCTGAGAAGCCAGGCGCCCAAGCCATAACCAAATTCATCGCGAATAGGTGTGGGCTGGCGCGTGATGACGTCGCCGTTTTCTGACAGCGCACCGCAGGCTCCAAAGGCCGCGTTGTCTTCGTACATGCCGACCATGGGCCCAATGATGCCGGAGGCTGGGCAATCGAGCATCTGCCCCAGGTAGTTTTCGAGTTGCGTACGCGTGAACGTCATGCCCAATCGCTGCTTGCCTGGGAAGAAAGTCTGGTACCACACCTCGGCACCATGTAACGGGCTACAAAGCTGGAAATGCGCAAGCCACTGGGTTATGGGCAGCTTGAGGTAGGGATCTTCAAAAAACACCACGCGACCAAATGGCGTCAACTCGAATCGCTTAACGGCGCTACGCGGCGCCCCCACTAACGAGATCAAGCCCATGCCCCGGCAGTAATCAACAATTGCCGGGACTTTTCCGGACGATTTTCCCGTGGGAATCCCAGTTTCGGCGGCAATGCTTTGACTGTCGCCCGCCTTGCCTGCCGCGGCGAAACGAAGTAGCGCATTGATGTACTGCCGCTCAGGCTTGAAAGTCGTATGAAAATTGCGCGCCAGGCGCGATGCATTAGCACTCAAAACCACGTTCCTCCAAGGGCGTGATGCGTATCTTCACGGCCTTCTTGACGAGTTTGTTCCGCATGGGGTCCCATTGTTGGCCAATGGAGTAACATTCGCCCTTGCCAAGAGCGGACAATCTGCGGATCCATTCATCGGCACTTCGACGATCAATCTGGCTGAGAATCTTTGCAAAGTTTTTCATCTCTGTATCCGAGGGCCGAAAGAACAGCTGCTGGTCAGCTAAAAACATTCGGGTAATTTCATCGGCTTTCATACCACTCATGCTTTGGGTTGCGAGCATCAACGATATGCCGAATTTGCGTCCTTCTCGCAAGTATTTGGCCAAGGGGCTGTCTTCTCTGTGGTCGAGGTTTTGCACCTCATCCAACACAATGACCTTGGGGTTGGTTTTGACACCACGGGCTTGTAGGAAACCATACAGATCCCAGAGGATAAATTCGGTAATGAGCCGGCCAGAATGCGTATCCATCCCATAGAGCTGGAAAATGTTACAGAGAGTCTCTGGAGCGGAAAAAAGCTGATCCCAGTTATAGCTGCTCGGGCCGGAGGCAAAGGGGCGATCAAGAACAAAGGGACGCAACTTGTTAGATAGGGATAGTGCAGGAGATTTGCTTTCCTTGCTTTCTCTCAGCTCATCTAACATGGCTAGCATTTTCTCCAGGTCCATTTCTGTTCCCCAACGCGCAACACCATCCATGATGACTTGGTGCAGACAGGAGTATTGCTGGTCACCGATGGCATACACCGAATCAAAGAGCCCGGCTATGCGCTTAGCAATGTTGTTGGGGGTTTCGGTGAACTCAATACCGCCATCATCCGATGTTTGTGCCAGGAAGGGATTGATTGGCAATGGATTATTGCGCACCACGTGCTGGGTGGGATGCAAAACCACCTGCGTCATCTCTTCCAACTGATTGGGCAGGAAGCCATTAGTGTAATCAACAATCAAGCTGTGCTGCTGCAACTTCTGCATCTCACAGAGAATGGCCTGGATGGCGTAGGTCTTCCCCTGCCCCGACGAGCCAAAGATGATCATGTGGCGATTAGGAAGCTCTGGATGATTAAATTCCCAGTACACGGGCTGGTCACCGGGAATGCTCGTACCCAGCAGAATTTTTGCCGGCTTGATGGACGATGGCAGAATAATATCCGTCTCATCGGTGGCACCAAAATCAGCAACCTGCACCAGACCGGCGGGATGTGAAACAATGACGGGGGCTATCGCCTGCGGGGATGGTGGCAGGGGCATCACGATCGACGCCGGCGTGCTGGCCCCATCGCCTGCTATCTTCTCGCCGTCAGCAGCAGCCTTCTCAGCAGCAGCCTTCTCAGCAGCCCTCTCAGCAGCAGCCCTCTCAGCAGCGGCCCTCTCAGCAGCGGCCCTCTCAGCAGCAGCCCTCTCAGCAGCGGCCCTCTCAGCAGCAAGCTCTGCACCATCGTCGGCGCTGTCGTCATCGTCATCCTCATCGTCATCGTTTGCTGCATAATCATCTTGAGCAAATCTGCAGTCGTCACTACCCGATGGCGCTGCCAGTCCTTCGCCCTGTCCGTTGAGGCTGGACCAGTCAATTGGCACGGCATCACTACCACAGCACAGACGACGCACAAAACCACCGCCAATTTCGTAGACGTTCCCCGTAATCCCTGGCATCCCCGCGCTTGGCCAGTAATAGGAACGCCTGATCTCGTCTTCGCCATTGATGCCAAAGAGAAAAACCGACGCCGCCCAGCTGAGCTTAAAATCGCCTTCGGCGAGGCGTTCCAAGGCGTCGCGCGCGGCTTGGTAACGCCCTCTTTCTACCTCGGTCTTGCATGCAATCAGGCGGTGCAGTTGCATCCACCAGTAGCGTTTGTCCGGCCGTTGTTCGGAGCCCGCCGTATTGGGCGCAAAAGCCGCCGCAAGCACCAGCAAACCGTTATCGATTTGCCCCTGGGCTTTGTTGACATAATCCGAGGGCTTGGAACCCAGCTTACATTCGACGAGCTGAATACGGACGTGCAAGCGTCCATCGTCCTTAATGGCGACCTGCAGCCACATAAGATCGGGTCTCGTGTTATTCTCGGCTAGATCGAACCAATGCCGGTAGGCGTCCAAGGACACCAGTGTTTCGCAAAGCAGCGACTCGCCCTCGCCCGATTGTAGCATCATGCGTGACAGAGCATAGGCCATAAAGTCGTGAATATAATTGTCATGTACCCCCGTAGCCCGCACCAGCGACAAGCCAGAAAGGGTACTGGCAGTGGCGATGATTTTCTCAGCGCTTTCTTTACACTCGTCAGGCGTCCAACTTGCCTCGGGGACATAAAGCTCTTTAATGGCCTGGCTCACCCGACGCTGGATGTTCTCCAGGGTAAATGCCTCAGTTGAGATGGTGTAGTTATCTTCGCCTTGGTTGCCGACACCAGAACCGAACCCGATGATATCACGCTTGTTGCCGGACGTTTTGTCACCAGGTTTGATAAGGCGTTCGTCCATATTGGGGTCAATACACACCACCCATTCGGCTTTTTCATGGAGACGATTCACTAATTCAATCCAAGGGTTGAATACGCCCGTAGCCACAACCAGCGTCCCGGGTTGCGAGGTCTTAGTACGCAAGGAGTGAAGCAAGTTAGCGTGCTTATCCGCCAACCCAAACTGCCGATTGCTGGTAATGCGCTGACGGCGGTATTGGCCATGAGGATCATTTGTTGAACAGCAGGCTTTTTCCAGGATCGGATACATGAGTTTATGACTGGTTATGTCGAATTCATTCACCTTCTCGAAGCTACTACCACTACAAGCACCGACAAAGTCATACAAAACGGCTATGTCAGCCTCAAAATGCTCTTTAATAAGCTTGACGAAGGCACCTTGGTCGCCTTGCTCGATAATGCGATGGGCGATGGAGAAACGGCAGTAGCGATACAGCTCATACGCCTTCTCCGTTTCGGCTGCTTCCCAACGTTCTCGCCACTGTTGCACCCACATGGCCGCCGCAGACTCATCGGGTGATTCCGTAAACAAGGTCACGCTTATGGCATAGGGGTGCTGGCGTTCCAGACCAAGTATATAGCGTTTGTCCTCGTCGTCATCTGTGACCTCTATCTTCTTAGCCAAATTCTTGAGATAGGCATGAACAGCGGCGATAAGGGGCTGTATGTCCTTGTTCCGATAGACTGCAATGCTCAGGCCGTCACGGGCATGCGGATGCAAGCGAAAGTAATCCAGCATCAAAAGGGTTAACTGCTTCGACTCACTGGATTCACGGAACATTTCTTTGTCACTGAAGTTTCTCTCGTCACCGGCGTCTTCGCCGTATTGCAGCTTCAGTCGGGTGGAGAGCAGCGCATCCGCCATCGGGGCCTTGCCAATACGGTGCACCAGCCCCTCTCCACGCACATCGGTACTGAGGTTGTCGTTTTCGTCAAGCAAGCCCACCAAGGGCGATTGTATGGCCGCCAAGTCTACATAGCGCTGCCAGGCAAAAGGCTTGAAGGCATTGTTTGGTTGATCTCGCCGGATCTCTTCCTTAACCCGATTATTGAAACAGTGGAAAAGAAAGACGGTTTGTGCCTGGAACATCTCCAGAACCGATGGATGTAAAATGGTCGCTACCCCAGAGCTTTCATGCGTTTCCGCATGCCAGCTTTCACCCAGGTCAACAGAGCGAGGATAAACGACGAGAAAAGCTCGGGTGAGCATACCCATCATTGATGACTGCGCGTTCTCCACATAAGCAGTCGCCTTCTGCATGGTCTCTTGGTAGGCCTTCCGTAGATCATGCCATCTGCCATTTTGGGCAAAGATGGCCGTAAAAAGCCCTTGGCTTCTTGCCTCTTCAAGGAAAGTCCGGTAACACAAGGCCAGTTTTTCAAGATCACCCTTCAAGGGATCAGTCATTTTGACCCACTCGGGACTCAACAGGTTTGTCAGAACCTTGCCGCTCCCAACAGCGCTCTGGATAGCGTGGAGCAGTATCTGCCTGATCTCATGCTCCGACGAGGTATTCAAAAGTTCTTCATAATACAGGAGGTGAAAGACCGGGAGATTGTAGAGCTCTGAGGAGGCCGCGACTTTTTCGCTGGCCAGTTTGAGCAGATCAACCGACAGCCGAAATTGATGATGATCCGGGAGCAACCAGACAAAATGGCGTTTGAACGGCTCCAGGCCCCCTTGAATCTCAACGTCGAACTCAAGAGCCGGTTCAGCCGTGGAGCTGTAAGGACAGGTCATCTCCGAGTTAATGATGCTGCAGCTGATGGCAATGTCCTCGCCATCGGGACCAGCAATCAACACCTGGTCCTTGACTAGCTCGTCAATGCCACCAAGCAGGCGCTGGAGATAGTTCTCAGCCAGCTCGGCAGTCTCCTCATTGTCACTACTATCGTCTTGGTTATGCTTAAATCGCCGCCCAATGATGCTGATGTGCTCAATACGGCGTTCGTCTTCATGTCTGTTGCTCTTGGAGAATTCCTTCAGGGACTGCCAAAGCGCCGACAAGAGAACCTCAACCGGATTGCCATGCAAGAAATGCGGAGTATCCTTTTTCTTCGTGTTCGTCTTTGCCTTTTTAAACTTGAGAATCTTATCGCTGATGAAGACAAAATCACAGCGCAGCAGGCGTGCTCTGTCACTGGAGTTCTCGTTCCGAATGTACTCAATCAAGCCTTCAAGGAACGCCTCGGCGGACTGGTAAGGACCAATAACGTCATCATCCAGCGTGAAGGGAAGCGGCTCGCCCTCATCAAGGGACTCGCGAAGGCCTGCAACCGCCTCTATCGCCTTTTTTTTCGGTGATGGTTCCATGAAGAGATTATAGTTGAAAAATCCCTCGGCTTTATTGATATAAGGCTCAAGTCTCTTTCTCGTACGGATGGGAAAACGGGCGAGCACGGGCAAGCCAAAATCTTGCAGGTTGGCCAGCAGATAACCAGGAACTTCGGCGACACTGTCAAGATGGCTGAAGTCCTGCTTGCTTAGCCAGTTGTCAATGCTGATCAAATCGCCGCGACCACAGGCGAAGATCGGCGTTAGGATGCGGTTGATGGTACTAAGGTCTTTCTCACTGATATCGGTAAAGCCCGATGCCTGCAATTTTTGCATAATCCAGCCCTTGAAGCTCGGAGCCTTTTCATTCCCCCATTTCATTTCACTTTCCCAGATGGTGGCCGGATCGCAGCGATGAAAGTCAGCCAAGCTGGAGGCATCAGTCACCCGATCGGCGCCACATAAGATGATGATATGGCATTTGTTGGGTGCCGCGGGCAGATTGCGATAGTGGGTCAGATTGCCATGCTCATCATACCAGCCCATGCTCCGTAGGGTGTCTTTGCCCGTGTCGGACCAAGTATCGGCAACCACAGAAGCAACTTTCAAGGTCAGCTGCACATCGGGAGCAGCGTAGGTAGCGGCATGTATGGCTCCCGCGACTGCCAACATGGAGCCTTCGGGCAAATCGGGGATCGTGAACAGCATTTTGGGGCTGCTGACCAGCGGGGCCTCCCGATACTTGTCTAACTCTCCCGTGATATGCGCTGCGTAGCATTGAGCCAAGTAATTCATTTCCCGTCTCCCCCATTGTCGATTGGATTGTGAACCAACGCACACGAATCAGAGAGCTGAACCAGAAAGCCGGCGCCTTCCAGCATGGTCAATAGCCACTTGTCAATATCTGCCGGGAGATGGAGGCCCTGCTTTTTGCTCTCCAAATTGGCCTTATTCAGGCCGACAGCGTCAAGCACAAGTCCGTGCCGCGATTTCAGCTGCTTCTTGAAGGTGTCATAGGTGAGACGGCCATTGTGCGGTACGATGGTGACGACCAAGTAACGCAGGAGCTGCTCGTTGAGCACAAAGCGCGCCCCAGCACTTCTCTTGGGAACAATCAGGCCAATGCGTTTGGCCAGGCTGGTAAACAACTTCCAGCCGTAGGCGTCATCGGCGTTTTTGTAGATGCTCTCAAGCGATTTCTGCTTGCCGCTGGCGTGTTCAGCCGATGCTTTCACCTCATCCAAAATCTCTTCTACTCGCAATGAGGCAAAGATCATTTTCCGGATATCTTTGACCGACTGCTGAGACAAACGACGCACTGCAGGCTGGACCTCATCGGGAGCCGAGAGAGCCAGGAGATACCCAAGCCCAGTGTCCGGCGCATCAGCTTGTTTGGTCACACGGGCACTTTGACTGGCCAGGGCGCGAAGCACCTGCATGCAGCATGCCGTCTCAAGCAACGCAAGGCGATCCATGATATCAAGTTTTGCTGTCAACAGCCTGCGCAACTCAACAGCAAAGAGATAACCCTCCCGCCAACTGTCCGCATTGCAATAGCCGGCTTCAACATATCGATTCGCTTGATCTTTTCTGTCTATGTCAGTATACGATGCCGTCTCGTCCTCCAGGCCGACATCTATCAGCTCCGCAATCTCAGTCAAGGTTTTCGGGCAGGATTTCTCACGTAGTTGACCAAAAGCCTGGTTCAAACTTTCACGAAGCCAAGCGGGATCGCGCTCGTTATCTGTGAAACCGAGGTCATCGCCATCACACCATTGCCCAATGCTTTCAGAACTCTGCCGTAAGGCATTGCAGACCTGCAAGTAGAGGAGCTCACCGCCACGGGCGAGAAATAGATGCTGGGTCATATTGAAAACTGAAGATAGGTTTGATAAAAGATCGCACCAATTCTGAGAAGAGAGTTTTTTGGCTTTCGACTCGCTCCATATTGTTTCGCCTGCGAGGAAAGCAGGTGACACTGGCAGGAAGCTCTGTGCGCACCACGTCCGTCCGCCGCCGGCGCCCTGGAAGCCCATGAACAGATTGGTCAAGGTTCGAACCACGTCCTCCTCCTGGCTGGCACCGTTTATGTCTATGCAAGACTTGAGGTTATCAACCAACTCTTGGTAGTGTTCCCTATGCGACGCGTGTCTGGTCTCCAACTGCGATGCGCCGAGGAAGGAGAAGAGTTTTAGATTCAGACGGGCCTTGGGCGAATACTGTAACTTTGTCCAAGAACAAGCATCGCTTGTCAGCGGAGGTAAAGCGTCAGAAACAACATCTCCGTCGTTGACTTTTTTTGGGGAAAAAACAAGCAGCAGTAATTCCACCAGGAACTCGCAGGGCGACTGATCTTTGTATAGCCGTTTCCCGTAAAGCAGAAGGGAAGGATTTGTTACACTGCCTGTTTCATCTGAACGAGAACTCTCAGTTGGGAAGTACTCAAGCATCGAACACCTCCAGCCTGCCTTTCTGAACGGTAAATTCTTGCCCGCAGAAAGCATGATTGGTTTTGAGACGCACGAGCAGGATGCTGTCATCAGAATCGGTCTTTGCGCGTGATAAGATGGCATTTTTGAAGCGATCCAGGCGCTGCAGATATGATGCGTCAAGCATTTCACCCAACTCGCCATTATGCCGCATCATAACAAAATCTAGAAATGGCAGCTTCAAGGGTAACTCGATCTTATCGTACTGGTTCCTGCTGCAGATGAGCAGATCCTGTCGTTGTTGCATCAGTGCGTTGCCGCTCGTTTCCAGGACAAGCTCAAATGCATCTTTCCAGTTGACGGCGGCAAGAACGACTTGCGCGCTCTGGCGGATTTCATTACTGCGCCGATTCAAGGTGATGTAGAGCCGAGTGTCCGTCTGTGATGAACCTTCCGGCAGGCGTACGCCAGTGAAGTACTCCTGTAAAACCCGGAATATCTGTTTATCTAGGATAGCTTTTTGCGGGGTCGGCAAGCCGTGATTGCTATCTTGCCAGGACAGCCAGTCCAATATCGCGGGGGAATTGAGGTATTGGCTCAAGTAATACCGCTGATCTTCTGGAAATTCATAGAGGAAATAGTAGAGGCGGCGGACTTGCTCGCGGGCCCGCGCGCTTTCCTCCTCATCGTGGGCCATACTCGATCCTTTTCGCAGCAGCGAAATGATGGCGCCCTGCAGGAGAGGTATCTTGATATCTGGCTCAAGACTTCTGTTGCGTAGCCACATGCCACGCTCCCAGCCTGGGCTGGGACGAGAACCATAGTGCTGCTCGGTGATCGCCCGGACGGCTTTCATCTCCTGGGCATCGGGGTCCGCCTTCACCCCGTCATGGCCAAAGAAACGATTGGTGAACAGATAGGCCGTTGGCGAGAGCGTACGGTCCTTTTTCAGCAGCTCCTGGATGGTAACTTCATTCAGACCGGACGTGATGATATAAGCCAGATGCTCGGTCAGCTGCCGCATGGTCAAACGCGTGCCATATTCGTATAGCCGGCGGTAGGCCAAAAATATCCGCGATACCGCCAAGTCCTGCATGTCCCAAAGTACCCTGACGTTGGTGTAGACAGGACAACGCTCGGCATTTTCACAGCTGCCACAGCATTGCCAGCGCTCTTTAGCAAGCATCTTCGCAAAAATGCTTTGCGCAATGTCAAGATTGTCAAGTTGCGCCAAGTTGAAAACCAGGAAGTGCAAGTCATCAGCCAAGGCGAGTTCGCCCTGCCCATCCTGACTGTCGATGGCGTTGAGCACGGCGTCCTCTAGTTCCACCGGGCTTTTTCTTATATTGGCGTGCTGACTTTTGACCAAATCCAGCAGCGTGCCGGTATTCGATACCAACAAAAAACGGCGGCTCCGTCCCTTGAGTTCCTTGATCAGTTCGTGGTCTTGCTGCCGATTGCGCTCACTCAAGTCTTTGATGATCGTGACGCCATTGCATTCTTCACGATCCAGCATGGGGGAACTCAATGGCGCCACGGAAGGCACCCCCCGCAAGCGCTTCAATATCTCCAACGCTATCGTCGTCTTGCCATCACCAGCATGACCAGTCAAGATGACGTGATGACCACGCGGAGAGACTAACTCGTCGTAAATGATATTCGCTAATGGATGAGATACCTGTATCAACGAAAAATCTTCAGCGCAGGCCTGCGACTCTGCCAAGGCATTCTCATTGCCACCACCACTGCGCTGTAAGGTATTCAAATAACGAACAAATGAATTGCATGAAGGAGGGATAAGATTAAGAGCATACTGAGTAGAACCCATTGATTGATTGATGTTCAACGTCTCACCCCCGTACAATTCGATTAAGGTTTTCCGGGCCAATAATCTATGTTCTTTATTCTGTAAAAACAAGTGTACTCTATTGTTTACTTTTGCGCCACTAAAAACATCAATAATACGTTTTTTTGTGAAACGAGAATGCTTGATGTTGAGAATGTCATTGTACTCTTCTTGTTTATCTGGTTTGATTAAAAGAACATATATTTTGTCATTTTGAAGATAATAAAAGGGAGCCTCAATCATTGATGATAAAAAATCTGATTGCGGTGATAACTGATTATACCAGTATTCAAATAGAGACTCTAACTGGGAGTCTAGATTAATAATATCATCACGTCCCGGTGATTCTTCATATAAATCAACGATTGCTAGAAGCAAGGCAAATTTATGTGGTTTTGGTTCCCCATCAAATTGTCCTGCACGAATGTTCCGAAATAATTCAAGCACTTCGTCATTCATGTTGATTCTCAAGTAGTTTATGAACTGTATTAATAAAAAGATCAAGCCCATCCAAAGACGACTGAGAACCGAAAGATATCCTAACCACGCATTCCCTGTAACCTCCTTCAACAATTAGGTTGATTACATGTGATACTCCAACAGCTCCATTACAGGCCGAACCCCTTGAAATACATATCGTTTTACAGTTTGCCACAAGGACATCAGAGTTAACTTTAGGAAAAATCACACTTAGTGTTCCCGGAAGAGATTTTTCAATAGGGGTTATTACTCTCGCAGTTGGAATTTTTTCATGAAGAATACCACGGAAACGTGTCGTTAGCTCATCAAGAAAACGCCTTTTCTTATCCAAATTCATTGCGGCAATTTTGCATGCTTCGCCGAAGCCGACGATAGCAGGCACGTTTAGCGTTCCGGGTCTGAGATCAGCTTCCTGTCCTCCCCCGCGAAAGGGTCTTACCCAAGGCCAGCAGCGAGCACCGCCACGGACAAAGAGCGCGCCGATGCCCTTGGGGCCATACAGTTTGTGGGCGCTGAAAGACGCAAAATCGCAATTGATCTTCAAGACGTCAAATGGTATTCGTCCCAGCGCCTGCGCTGCATCGCTGTGGAAATACGCGCCATTGTCGTGTGCAAGGCGCGCCAGTTCGGCAATGGGCTGGATGGTACCGATCTCGTTGTTGGCTGCCTGGACGGAGACCAGCAAGCAGCGTGGCGTGATAAGACGGGCGGCCGCCTCGAGGTCAACGGCGCCATTCTTATCAACTGGCAACTCAATGAGCTCGAAGCCGCGTTCCTGAAGCAATCGCGCTGGCTCCAGGACAGACTTGTGTTCAATGGCGGATACGGCGATCTGCCGGCGCTCCTGCAGCGGAGAGAGGAGTACCCCCAGGAAGAGCAGATTATTACTTTCGGTTGCGCCGGAGGTAAAGACAATTTCCTCTGGGAGGGCATTGGCCAGGGTTGCGACCTGCTGGCGTGCTTTGTTGACGGCAGCGGCGGCACGGCGCCCCATGATGTGACTGCTGGCGGGATTGCCAAAGTCGTCGTTCCAGTAGGGGCGCATGGCTTCCACGACTTCGGGAGCGCATGGCGTGGTCGAATTATGGTCCCAGTAGATCATTCTGCTCAATCCTACAAATGACAGATCGTGCAGGCGATGGCCTCGCCGCTATCGGCGCCGTCACCCCATACATCCTTAAGTTTTTGATGCCCCTTGAAAGCAAGGGCGTTGCGTTCTTTGCGTTTCAGGTAGTCGGCTTTAATCTCATCGGCGCGCTGGGCCAACTCATCCAGCGACTCGCCTTGATTCCACGTGTAGCGCTCTCCCGTCACGGGATCAACTTTCTCATAGGCCTTGGCTTTTTCGAATAAGTCTGGGTGGTTCTCCAACAGGCCAATCCACTCGCGCTTCTGCTGAAAAAAACAAAAATAGCAGCCTGATCGAGAGCGCCAGGAGTAGTATTTCGGCAATCCCAGACCGGCCTCCTCAAGTATCCTCACGACGTCAGCATGACGAATGTTGTTCTCAATAAAGGGAAAGACGGCCTTGATGTTCGGCTTCGTCGATATATACCCCGTGCGATGCGGCTCGTCAGCCCGAATACCAACATAGCTCACAACCTCGTCGTCGCCGATATACTGCTCGTAGGACTTGAGTTTGAGCATTCTGGTACACCAGCGGGTTTGTGCGTCAGGCAAAACCCCTTTATACATGTCCAGGTAAAATTTGAAGTCCTTGATAGATTTTAGCCACTGAATTTTCTTGCCCAAAAAGGCTTCTAGCAAACCTAAGTATTCATAGGTTTCATCAAGCTCTTCTCCGGTATCACAGAAGACGTATTCGACATTGGGAATCTTGCCACGGAGGTACACAGCAAGGGCCGAGCTGTCTTTCCCCCCGGATAAGGCGATAATATGCCGCACGGGCTTAGCTTCTTTATCTGATGTGTGCGTAGCGACAGGCATTTAATACAATCCTTGATGGTCACGTTTGGTCTGATTCAAAGGTCGTCAGTAGTTCTCGCAAGGCGGCAACCAGCGCCCGCGGGCTGCCTTGCGGGGCAAGCTGGCGGATCTGGCTTTCAATGGATAAACGTATGTGATCCTTTTGACGCTGTTCCTCTCCGGACAGGACCACTGCACCGTCACCATAATTTTGCCAGACCCGTTGGAAGAGCTCACCCATCCCCTGCGCCAAGCCGGTAAAGCTGTCAATGTCCATGTCGCTCCAATGCTCAAACGGCCGGTTGCAGATCAAGGACAGGGCGGCAACAGGACTGTGCTCGTTCCCAGCGGCATTGCTGACGCAAGTCAAGAACGGCGAAAGGATGTCGTGCTTCATCCGTGGCAAGAGCCAGGCAGCCCGCCGTTCGAGTTCCAGCCAGGCGTCGCTGCCCGTTGCCAGTCCGCAAGCACGTAGCAGCACATCGCGTTTCTCCGTCTGCAGCGCAGGCGCAAAACCAGCCAGCGAGGACAGGCTGACATTGAGCTGGTTGAAAAAGGACTCGACGTCCTTATCACGTTGTTCCCCAGCCCGGAAGGGCGCGAGGCCAAAGCAAGCCGGCAGGTCTTCGAACAAGAGCTGGTCTGGCGCGGCCGCCAGGAGCAACTTGTCGCGAACGTCCATCGCGGTGTGATCGCCGAGCTTGGCGGTTTTTTGCGTCAACGGCGGCAGGCTGTTGAGCATCCGATAGAGCGCACGCACGACTGACGCTGTCTTCGCGGGCTGCTTCAGGCCACGCGCGAGGCGCTCGACGACGGCTTGGCGAATGCCATCGACCTTGGCGCCGGATATAGCAAATAGCTCCGGCCGGCGTTGCAACAATTCCAGATGGCCGGTCTGCACTTCAGGAACGAAGGTCTTCTCGCGGTAAAGAAATAGTTCATCCTGGTAGTGGATATAAAAGGCTGTGAAGAGTATAGGATGAACGCCTTCCGGCAGGCCGTAAGGCACTTGAGCGAGGCGGCTGAACAACTCATCAAGAGGAAGCTGCGCGATGTCCTCACCGAAGATGCTCTCTTCGAGCAGGTCCCAGCAAGGGCGTAGGTTGCAGGGGTTGTCAGCGGCAGGTGGGCATATTTCCCACTGTTGGGTATCCGGATTGAAGACGTGCATGCCCGCCGCACGCATAACCGACTCGTAGATGCTTCGTTCAGGCGGATAGCCTTCAATGCCCAGGCACTCAACACCGCTGTGGGTCAGCATGCGCTCCAGCAGGCTTCGGCGGGCGCCAGCCGCCGCGCTGGAGAGCTTGCCGCGAACGACCAGTTCGTTGCGGACTCTAGGGCTGAGGTGGTAAATGTGGTCACAGGCGTCCGAGAGCATGCGGTTGACATCGACGGGTTGTCGCGGGTGTTGATTGCGGCCGCGCCAGAGCCATTTGCAGGCATTGCCGGCGGGTGCTGGTCGGGGATCAAGCAGTCCCTGTAGTTGCTGAGCGATACGTTGTTCGCCCATGGCCAGGCGGAGACTGAGTTCGCGGCGGGCGATGCGGTCGTCGCGCAGCTCGGGAGTGTTCTTCTCGGCCCAGCGCAGGCAGGCCAGTTCTTCGGCAATGCCGCGCAGAGAGTCGATCTGCGTGGGCAGCGCGATGATGAGCCGGGGGTGGTCCTGGCTGATTTGCAGTGCGTCCTTGAGCAAGGCGTCCACATTCGCTTGTGGGAGGAGGACGATGATGGCGCCGGCAGCGTCGGCAAAGTCCTCGGCTCTGCTGAGCAGGCTGCTACTGAGGGCATCGGCATAGAACAGCTGAAAGAAGCGGTTGATGCCGGTCTGCAGGCTGTGGCGGCGGGCGACCAGCGTGCGCTGGGGCAGGTGCTGGCAGAGCGTCTCCAGCGGCGATACGCTCTCCAGCTGCAGTACGCGGCGGCCTTCATTGAGGCGTGCGAGCAGGTCCACGTCGCTGCCTTCCCACACGCGGTAGGAATTGTCCAGGCGCCGGTGGGTAATGATGGACTGCCGGCGCAGGAATTCCAGATCATCGGTAAGGATATCGGGATTGCCCACCGTGCTGCCCAGGATGTTCGCCGTGGCGCGCAGGGGGCAGATCTCGGCAAGGACATTCATCAGCGCGATGTCCTGAACGAGCTCCAGCTGCGCGGGGCTGAGTCCATGCCGGCTGTTGATGATGTCGTTGGCTTCCAGCAGGCGCTTGCCGTGCGCGACCCGCGCCAGACTGGCCTCGAAATTGGCCATGAGGTACGCGAACAGCGCGTGCAGGCGGATGAAGGGATCGGCGGGCGTCATAGTCTGGTCCAGCTGGTATTGGAAGGCGTAGGGCTCGGAGCTGGTCAGATACGAGAAGATGGACCGCTCATTCTGCGCGAGGCGCCGGAACAGATAGGGCATGGCCAGCAGCAGGGTCGGATGTAGTGGCCAGGCGCGACGAGCCAAGGCCGCAAACTCGTTGTAATCAAGACCGATGGGCAGCGGCAGCTGCTTGCTGCGAATGGCTTCCAGCGCGGCGGCGAGACCCTGGCGGAATTCCTCGGGCAGATCGTTGCGGGGCTGCAGGGCCTCGGCGATGAGCCGGATGGTGGTACCGGCCGACTCGTTGAACTGAATGGACTGAAAGCGCTCCTGGACCTTATTCCACTCGTTGCGCATGGTCCGGTCTGACAACTCAACGTAGTCATCGAACATCTGATGCAGGGTGATGATGAACAGCAGCGGTATGGCCGTCTGCCGGCTGGCGTACTCAGCCAGCTCCTGGAAAATATAGACGTCGCCGCCCGCGCGGTCCTGCAGGGCATACTCGAGGGTCTTACCGGCTTCGTCAACCAGCAACAACACGCCGGCGTACTGCTGGGCCTTGGCCTCGCGCTGGATTTCTCCGAGGAACGCGACGACGACGGCCGTGTCGGTCCAATTCTTCGCGCTGATGGCGATTCCCAGGCGGCTGCGAATGTCCAACACCCTGGCGCCCTGCTTCATCTCCTTAAGGGCGTCAAGCAGGCCCTCCAACAGCAGCTGGGTGATGGGCCGGCGCCGCGCCGTGACGGGTATGAGCAAATAGCCGTTGTCGCCGGTCGCCGGCTGGCACAAGGCGTGGAAGCGCTCCCGCAAGTAGGCGTTGTCGCCCTGCAGAGCTTTGTCAAGATGTTCAGTGGCGGCGGCATTGCGCGTAAGCAGTTGGCAGAGGAACACGGCGAAGGCCGATTTGCCGGTGCCGTAGGGCCCAATCAACGCAAAAGCCCGCTGGCCATTCTCGGCCAGCAGGCCGTCGCTGAGCCGCTCCAATGCTTGGGCGACATTCGGGGTGACGATGTAGCCATCGGCACTGCTGCGGTTATGCCAGTCATTGCGTAAATTGACCGACCGCAAAAAGCGCGGCGCGACAGCGACGTAATCAGATCGTTTCGTCTCGGCAGTCATTTCCCATCCCCCCGGCGATAATACGCGCTCAGCAACGACTCGGCCGCGCCGCCCTCCAGACGGCAATGGACTTGGGCAATGCCGGCCGATTCTGTAAAATTGATGGCCGCGCCCCAGGCGGGTTCCTCTTGCAACTCCTCAATGGCCTCAATCAGGGTGTTTTCATCCAGCATGAAGACTTGGCCCGGACTGCCCTCTTTGTACAGCACGCTCTGGATGGTCATCGCTTTTTTGTTCGCGCGAGCAAAATACTCACTGAGCGCATAGCCGATGATCGCCGCCGGCAATGACGCCTTGGCGCCAATGGCAAAACGATAGAAATCGCCGCCATTCATCGCCTGGATGAGCCCCAACTCCTGAAACGGACAGTCGAAGCTGTCATCGCCGCTCTTCTTTTTCTCAAAGCGCCGGCTGCCGCAATAAGACCGCACATAGCAATCGACGTCGCGCATGACCACGCTGTCCGCCGGCGGCTTCTTGCCCTCAGCCCAGAAACGCAACAGCGCCTCGGCCACGTCCTGCCGCGTGAACTCCGGCTTGCGGATGTGCGAAAACATCGCTGTGCCGGCGGTCGCGTAATACGGATTGGCCATGAGTCGCCAATGCAAGAGCCACCACGACGCCTGGTCTTCCAAATACGGGTCCCAGCCGCCGTCCTCAGCCAGCAAGGCCCGGGCAAAAGGCGTGACCGCGCCGTCGGCAATGATGCCCGTCAGCTCACACCAGTACTGAATGCTGCCGACCATGTTCTTGCCAACCCCGAGGTCGACGATGGCCGTTTCAGCAGCAAAACTCTTCTCCCCAAGCGTGTACTCGTAGCCCTTCTGCAACCACCCATATCGTAGCGAAAAGGTCTGATGACCCGATAATTTCACCCGCTGTTTGCTCATGTCTCACCCTTATATGATCATCGCCATGGCCGGCAATGCTGTCTCCCAACCCGCATCCGCAATCCCGATTCCGGCTGAGGTCGCTTATCCACTGTCGGCGGATGGCAACCGCCTCCCCGCCACGTTTTCATCTCAAATTAACCATTGGCACCATAACAGACGTCCCGGCAATGCAATGTACAATCCAGCACCATACGCACTCACTGAGCGCCAAAGACTGGCCCAAGGGGAGCAACGCAGAACTATGCCTCCACCTTACTGAGCTCTGCAGGGTAGAGCGCATAAAGTAACGCTAGTTCCCACCTTTGCCCAATTTTTGCCAGGCGGAGAAGAGTGCGCGTGTAACCGGTCACTCTTTGATATTGACCAGATGTCAGCAACTGGACAACTTAGCGCCGTCGGCGCTTAACCATGCTTAACCCCAGCCTTCAGGCTGGGGTGGCGAGCTTTCCCATGAGGTAGTGCCTTGTAAAGGCACAACAGCAGAAAATGACCACCGGTATGACCGCTATCAATCGGTGCCGGTTACGTGCGCGTGAAGGCTCTGCCGCGCGTCTGGGATATTCGCGTCATGCGAAGAGCTGCCGCGAGAGGTAAAACAGGAAACAACGGTATACAAGACCACCAGGAGAAAGGACGAAAAAGACCGAAAAGACTAAAACAACAAAGAGATACGAAAGACTATGCCAACTTGTGTCCATTGAGTCCATGGATGTGTGCCCGACGCTCTCCTAAGGCGCGGGCCTACGACAACAGCGTAAACGAGTTCGCCGCGGGGACGGCGGGCGTTCCCGGGTGGGCGTTCCCGGCGTATGAGCAGGCTGCGGGTGGTGGCGAGGGGAGGCAAAAAATAAAAAACTGGAATTCCATGTAAATTCTTTCCAGACAGTGGCGGCGCTTGTGTATGGCTTTAAGTCGAAACAAGCGCAAAGGCTGATTTTGTCTGGGAAGAGTTTCCAGATTGCGGTTATACTGGAAGACAGAACCGGTAGAAGCCACGTAAACAAGCGACGCAGACTCAGCGCCGGAGAAAAATACGGTGTTATTGAGGAGGCTCAAGTGGATTGCGTTGCCCGCTCAGAGTCCAACGGTGTCGTTGAGCGTCAGCGCTGCCGCACCAGCGCGGCGGCGCGCAGCGAGCTGTCGCCACCCCGTACTATCAGCAATCCAAGACGTCGTTGCGGCGCAAGCGGTCACCCATTGGTATTCGCAGCCTCGGCAAGCTGCCATGGACAGTATGGACGCTGCACATGTGTCGCCTTTCCAAGGCTCTGTTTCGGGGGGGACGCCTGGCCCCGGGTTCCGCTTCGCTCCACCCGGGGTTACTCATGGTGCCAGCTCTCCGAGCTTGCCTTTCAACCAGTGCTTGTGTCGCGTCGCGCACTGGGCGCAGTTATCAACGGATGCCGCTACCATTGCGGTCGTAAGCGGTCACTCATTGATATTCACAGCACAGTCGGGAAACAGGCGTGCTTGGTGTTGCTTGCGGGGTGATGTTCCGCTGCGGGCTGCAAGCCCGCAGCACGGTCGGCGTATGTGTGTGCTGGGGGGCGTTTGCGGGGTCATGTCACGCCGCGTGCTGCAAGCCCGCAGCACGGCCGGGAAACAGGCGCCTGTCCACCATGTCCACTTTATCAATGGGTGACCGGCTACTTGCGGTCCGTAACCGGTCACCGATTGATAATTGGCTGTTTTCTGTTGCTTTGCGATGGAAACCATCTTTCGTGTTGGCTATGTCGCACCCTTGCAGGGTGCAATTTCGGAGGGACGCTCCACCCAGGGCGGCGCGCGCTTTCAGCGCAGCTTGCCCTGGGCTGGTATGTTTTGCGCCTTCAGCGCTGAAAACCAAAGAGGCGACAGGAAAACGCAAACACAGCGGCCTTCCTACACCAAGCAGCCTACTCTCAAAAAAATCTGCGCAAATCTGCGGAATCTGCGGATAAAAAACGTCTGTTATCAATGGGCAACCGGTTACTTGCGGTCTGGCTTGAAGACGACAACGGACAGCGCCTACCCGGCGGACTGCGTTATATTAGGGCTGTTGACTGCGTCTGTTGACGCAGGTGTCCAAATGGGCGCGGTATAGCAAGCAAGCCAAGGGGCCTGGTGCTTATTTTTTCCAATCCCGGGGAAGTTAGGACAAAGTATGACCAAACAAGGAATCGCTGTCGTGGCGGTGGGCGGCAATGCCCTCATCAAGGATAAAAACCGCCAAAGCATCCAGGATCAGTACGAGTGCGCAAAGGACACGATGGTTCACATCGTGGACATGATTGAAAACGGCTGGGAGGTGGTTGTCACCCACGGCAACGGCCCCCAAGTCGGATTTAATTTGCGCCGCTCTGAACTGGCAAGGGAGGTTCTGCATGAAGTCCCACTGGACAGCTGTGGCGCGAACACCCAGGGCACCATCGGCTATATGTTCCAAATGGCTCTGTACAACGAATTCAAGCGCCGCGGGCTCAATAAGGTCGCGGCCACGGTCGTCACCCAGGCCGTTGTTGACAAACACGACCCGGCATTTGAGCATCCTACCAAGCCCATCGGCAGTTTCATGGATGAGCTTGAGGCAAAATCCCGCCGAGCCAATGACGGCTGGACTGTTGTGGAAGATGCCGGCCGCGGCTGGCGGCGAGTGGTGCCCTCGCCACGGCCGATTTCAATTGTTGAAGCCGATGCCATCCATCAGCTGATTGATGCCGGCTTTACGGTGGTCGCTGTGGGCGGTGGCGGTATCCCGGTAATTGAGCTTGAGGATGGCACGCTGACTGGCATCGAAGCGGTGATTGACAAGGATTTCGGTTCGTCATTGCTGGCAAAATTGATTGGCGCGGATTTGTTTGTGATCAGCACCGCAGTCGAAAAGGTAGCGCTTGATTTCAACACGCCGGCGCAAAAGTGGCTGGATCGCATGACCATCGCAGAAGCCAGGCAGTACGTTTCAGAAGGTCATTTTGCCTCCGGCAGCATGCTGCCAAAGATTCAAGCGTGTATTCAATTCATCGAAAATGGCGGCAAAAAAGCCCTGATTACCGATCCTGAGCATATCAGCGACGCCCTGGCAGGCAAGACCGGCACCTGGATTCTTCCTTGACCACCTGAGCCTGCCGCGCCTGTTTTTGCCAATTTCCGGGGAAGTTAGGCTGAAGTCCGCAGTACGGTTGGGAAACAGGCGCTTGGCTGGCGAGGGTGAACGGGGACGATAGGGCGAGGTGGGGCCGAAAGCGGCTGGAAGCCGCTTCTACTCTGGTCGGGGAACGGGGTGTTTAGGCCCCATTGTCCCCTGACATAGGTCCCATTGGTCTCCTACGTCCCATAGGGCCCATTGGTCTCCTACGTCCCATAGGGCCCATTGGTCCCCTACGTCCCATAAGTCCCATTTCTTGTTTTTGCGGAACGCTTGGCGAAGCGGCTGGATCACTGACGCTCCGGGCGGTTCAGAGCCGTTCGATGATTTTGTCGGTTATGGCCTTGGTGCCGAGTGGCGTGGTGTCATTGTCGAGGATATCGCCGGTGCGGAAGCCGTCCTGAAGCGTCTTGTTGACGGCTTGTTCGATGCGTTCGGCTTCAGCGTCCATGGCGAAGGCATAGCGGAGCATCATGGCGACGGAGACGATGGTGGCGATGGGATTGGCAATGCCCTTGCCGGCGATGTCGGGCGCCGAGCCGTGAATGGGCTCGTACATGCCGCAGCGGCCGCTGCTGAGCGATGCCGAGGGCAGCAGGCCGATGGAGCCGGTGAGCTCCGCCGCCTCGTCGGAGAGGATGTCGCCAAACATATTGGCGGTGACAATCACGTCGAACTGGGCGGGATTTTTCACCAGCTGCATGGCGGCATTGTCCACCAGCATATCGCTCAGTTCGATATCCGGGTAGTCCTTGGCGATTTCATGGACGCGTTCGCGCCAGAGGCGGGATGACTCCAGCACGTTGGCCTTGTCCACGCTGCAGACTTTTTTACGGCGCTTGCCGGCCAGTTCGAAAGCGACCTTGGCGATGCGGTCAATCTCGGTTTGGTTGTAGGTTTCGGTATCGAAGGCGATGGTGTTGCCTTGGGCGTCCTGTTTGCGGCCGCGTTCGCCGTAGTAGATGCCGCCGGTGAGTTCGCGGACGATGACCATGTCGAAGCCCTTGGCGGCGGTTTCCGGGCGCAGCGGGCAGGCGTCTTTGAGCACGGGATAGAGCCGCGCGGGGCGGATATTGGCAAAGAGCCCGAGTTCCTTGCGGATGCCGAGGAGGGCTCGTTCGGCGCGCAGGTGCCCGGGCAGCTTGTCCCATTTGGGGCCGCCGACGGCGCCGAGGAGCACGCTGTCGCTGTTCTTGCAGGTGGCCAAGGCTTCGTCGGTCAGTGGCACGCCGTGCATATCAATGGAGCGACCGCCGGCGATGACGGGTTGGTAAGTGAAGCGGCCTGGCACGAGTCGGTCGAGGACGCGAATGGCCGAGCTGACGATTTCGGGGCCGATGCCGTCGCCTTCAATGACTGCGAGAGTGTAGTTGCTCATGCGAGTTCCTCCATGGCCTTGAAGAGGCCGCCCTTGCTGATGATCTTCTGCAGAAAGGGCGGGAAGGGGGGGAAGTTGCCCTCGCTGTTCTTGCTGAGATTGCGGACTTTGCCCTCGGCAAAATCAATTTCGAGCTGGTCGCCTTCGTCAATGTCGCCGGGGAATTCGACGATGGGCAGTCCGATATTGATGGCATTGCGGTAGAAGATGCGGGCGAAACTCTTGGCGACGACGCAGGCGATGCCGGATTCTTTGATGGCGATGGGTGCGTGTTCGCGGGACGAGCCGCAGCCGAAGTTGTTGCCGCCGACCATGATGTCGCCTGCTTTGACGCGCTTGACGAAGGTCGCGTCAAGGTCTTCCATACAATGCGCGGCCAGTTCTTTGGGGTTGGAGGTGTTCAGATAGCGTGCGGGAATGATCACGTCGGTATCAACGTTGTCGCCGTAGCGGATGACAGTGCCGGTTGTTTTCATCGTGAGTGTACCTCTTTTTCTACATGCTTCAGGGTTTGGCGGGATCGGTGATGACGCCGGTCAGGGCGGACGCGGCGGCGACTTCAGGGCTGGCCAGGTAAACTTCGCTTTCGGGATGGCCCATGCGGCCGACGAAGTTGCGGTTGGTGGTGGCTACGGCCCGTTCGCCTCGGGCGAGGATGCCCATGTGTCCGCCCAGACAGGGACCGCAGGTCGGCGTGGACACGGCGGCGCCGGCTTCGACGAAGATTTCGAGCAGGCCTTCTCGCAGGGCTTGCAGGTAGATTTTCTGGGTGGCCGGGATGATGATGGTGCGGACCTGCGGGCTGACCTTGCGGCCCTTGAGGATTTTCGCGGCGACTTGCAGGTCGGAGAGGCGGCCGTTGGTGCAGGAACCGATGACGACCTGGTGGATTTTCACTTCCGGCATATTGTCGAAGGTGCGGGTATTGGACGGCAGATGGGGGAAGGCGACGGTGGAGGTGATGCTGCCCAGATCAATGTCCATGACGTCGTCGTATTCGGCGTTGGCGTCGGCTGCGAAAGTCACGGGTTTCTTTTGCGAGTGGTCGGCGATGTATTGCAGGGTCTTGGCATCCACGGGGAAGATGCCGTTTTTGGCGCCGGCCTCAATGGCCATATTGCAGATGCAGAGGCGGTCGTCCATGCTCAATGCGGCAACGCCGTCGCCGGTGAATTCCATGGACTTGTAGAGGGCGCCGTCCACGCCGATTTTGCCGATGATGTGGAGGATGACGTCCTTGCCGCTGACCCATTGGCGCAGCTTGCCGCGGAGCTTGATTTGCATGGCCCGGGGCACCTTGAACCAGGCTTTGCCGTGGGCCATGGCGACGGCCATGTCCGTGGAGCCGACGCCGGTGGAGAAGGCGCCCAGCGCGCCGTAGGTGCAGGTGTGGCTGTCGGCGCCGATCACCAAGTCACCGGCGACCACCAGGCCGCGTTCCGGCAACAGCGCGTGTTCGACGCCCATGTCGCCGACGTCAAAGTAGTTGACGATGCCCTTTTCGGCGGCGAAGTCGCGGACTTTTTTGGTTTGTTCGGCGGCCTTGATGTCTTTGTTGGGGGTGAAATGGTCCATGACCAGGGCGATCTTCCGACAATCGAAGACGCCGCAGGCGCCGGCCTTGCGGTACTCGTCAATGGCGACGGGGGCGGTGATGTCGTTGCCGAGCACGAGATCGAGCTTGGCCATGATCAACTCGCCGGGGCTGACGGATTCTCTGCCGGCGTGCGCCGCCAGGATCTTCTGACTCATTGTCATTTTCATGTGGGTCTCTCCGTATACAATCTGTCTCATTGTCACTTCCATGTGGACGAGTGTTTATTTGTGAGATGTTAAACGATGGCGTTGGCTTATTTGAGAATGTACTCGATTGAATCAACCAGCGCGAGCCAGCTGGCCTCAATGATGTCGGTTGAGACGCCGACGGTGGTCCAGACCTTCTCGCCATCGCTGCTTTCCATGAGGACGCGAACCTTGGCGGCGGTGGCCTGTTCAGCGCCGAGGACACGTACCTTATAGTCGGTCAGGTAGACCCGGCTGACTTCCGGGAAGAAGACAGCCAGGGCCTTGCGCAGGGCCAAGTCAAGGGCGTTGACGGGGCCGTTGCCCATGGAGGCGGCGGTTTCGGTCTTGTCACCGACTTCAATCTTGAGCATGGCGTAGGCGCTCATCTCGCCGTCGGGGCTGGGATATTCGCCGCTGGTCTTGTACATGTTAAGCTTGAAATGCGGGCTGAAGCGTCCGAGCACGTTCAGCACCATGAGCTCGAAGCTGGCGTCGGCCGACTCGAACTGATAGCCTTCGTGCTCCAGTTCCTTGAGGCGCCGGACGATGGCGGCCGTTTCCGGCGAGTCCTTGGTCAGTTCCGGCGCGATGCGTCCGAGCTTGGCCAGCACGGTGGTGCGACCGGATACTTCGCTCATCAGAAAGCGCCGCTTGTTGCCGACGGATTCGGGCTCGACATGCTCAAAAGACCGCGCGCATTTGCTGACGCCGTCAATGTGCATGCCGCCCTTGTGGGCGAAGGCGCTGAGGCCGACGTAGGGCTTGTTCAAAGGCACCGGCATGTTGCAGATTTCCGAGATGGCGTAGACCGCTTCGGAAAGTCGGTTGAGGTCGCTGTTGATGCAGTCGTAGCCCTGCTTCAGTTGCAAATTGGGCACGATCACGCTGAGATCGGCGTTGCCGCAGCGCTCGCCGATGCCGATGAAAGTACCCTGCACCTGGCTGGCGCCGACGTCCACGGCCAGCATGGAATTGGCCACCGCGCAGCCCATGTCGTTGTGGCAGTGGATGCCGATCTGCCGGCCGGGGAAGAGCTCCACGATCTCGCGGGTGATGCGCATGATTTCGTCGGGCGTGCAGCCGCCGTTGGTGTCACAGAGGCAGAGCGAGTCGGCGCCGGCGGCATCGGCGGTTTTGAGCACATTGATGGCGCAATCGCGGTTGGCCTTGAAGCCATCGAAGAAATGCTCGGCGTCAAAGATCAGTTCCTTGTCTTTCTTTTTGAAGAAGTTGACCGTGTCATGGACGAGCTCGAGGTTGTGTTCCTCGCTGATGCCCAGGATTTCGCGGATGTGGAGGTCCCAGGATTTGCCGAAGATGACCACGACGTCCGTGCGCGCTTTGAGCAGGGACAGGACGTTCTCGTCTTTTTCGACGGCGAGATTTTTGCGACGAGTGCTGCCGAAGGCGCAGAGCTTGGCATTCTTGAGCTTGATTTCCGCGGCGCGGTTGAAGAACTCGATGTCCTTCGGATTGGAGCCGGGGTTGCCGGCTTCAATGTAATCCACGCCGATATCATCCAGGGCCTGGATGATGTGCAGCTTGTCGGAAACCGAAAAGGATATGCCTTCGCTCTGGGCGCCGTCGCGCAGGATGCTGTCAAGGATGTGTATTTTTTTCATGTGTGCCTCATAGCAGACGATTCAGGCCATTGACATAAGCGATGATGCTGGCCTCGATGATGTCGGTTGAGAGCCCGCGGCCGATGACACTTTTGTCCCCGCATCTGATTTTCACGATGACTTCACCGAGGGCGTCGTTGCCTTCGGTGACGGAGAAGATCGTGTAATCTTCGAGGATATGCTCGGGTGCCGGCATCAACTTGTCAATAGCATTGTAGGCGGCGTCAATGGGGCCATCGCCTATTGCTACCTCCTCAAGCAGCTTGTCTTCGTGTTTGAGTCTGATGATGGCGCTGGACGTGACGTAGTTGCCGCAGTTGACGGTGAAGCGGTCAAGCGTGAAGGCCCCGGAGGCGCCGACGACGCTGCGGTTGGCCAGAGCCTCGAGATCGTGGTCGTTGATGATCTTCTTTTTATCGGTCAGCTTTTTGAAGCGTTCGAACAGTTTGTCTATGTCTTCTTTGCTGAGGGCATAGCCCAGTTCAGTCAGGCGTTGTTCGATGGCATGGCGCCCGCTGTGTTTGCCGAAGACCATCTTGTTTTCGAGCAGGCCGATGGACTGGGGCGTCATGATCTCATAGGTTTCGCGGTTGGCCAGAACGCCGTGCTGATGGATACCGGCCTCGTGGGAGAAGGCGTTGGCGCCGACGATTGCCTTGTTGATCGGCGCCGGCAGTCCCAGCAGATTGTAGACCAAACGGCTGGAGGGATAGATCTGGGTGCTGTCAATATTCGTCTTGCAGTTGTAATAGTTTTTGCGGGTGTGGATACCCATGACGATTTCTTCCAGGGCGGCATTGCCGGCGCGTTCGCCCAAGCCATTGATAGTGCATTCAATCTGGCCGGCGCCGGCGCTGAGGGCGGCCAGCGAGTTGGCCACGGCCAGTCCCAGGTCGTCGTGGCAGTGAACAGAGAGAGTTACGTTCTCAATGCCGCGGACATTGTTTTGCAGGTAGTTGAGCATCTCAACCATTTCCATGGGCGTGGCGTAGCCGACGGTGTCGGGGACATTCACCGTCGTCGCGCCGGCGGCGATGGCCGTTTCCAGCGCGCGCGCCAGGAATTCCTTGTCGCTGCGCATGGCGTCCTCGGCGGAGTATTCCACGTCGGGCAGGTATTTTTTGGCGTAGCGGACCATGGCGTCAATGGTTTCCAAAACCTTCTCAGGCGTCATCTTCAGCTTATACTGCATGTGGATGGGGGAGGTGGCCAGGAAGGTGTGGATGCGTGCGCTTTTGGCCTTGCGCAGCGATTCATAAGCCGCGTCAATGTCCTTGGGCACCGCGCGCGCCAGGCTGCAGATGGTGCTGTTCTTGACGACTTCGCAGATCTTTTGGATGGACTCGAAATCGCCCTGGGAGGCGATGGCGAAGCCCGCTTCGATGACGTCAACGCGCAGGCGTTCCAGCGCCAGGGCGATCTCAATTTTTTCGTTGAGATGCATGCTGCAACTGGGTGCCTGTTCGCCGTCTCTCAGGGTTGTGTCAAATATCTTAATGGTTCTCATGATGCCTTGCTCCGTATCTGGTTGCTTGATTGTCATCAGCGTTTTGTTTGGTGGCTCCGGCTCTTGTTTGGCCGGTTTTGCGGCCTTGTTCCCGCTGATCGCAGCGGGCCGCCGCGTCGAGACTTGCCTTAGGTGCTTGCTTGCTCAATCCTTGAAGGCTGCGCCTTGGTCGGCGGAGGTGACGGCTTGCGCATAGCGTCTAAGGTAGCCACTAAGGCCCTCCTGCTTGCGCAGAAGCATGCTTTGGCGACGCTTTGCCCATTCGTCGTCCGTAAGCAGCGCATTGAGGGTGCCCTTGCTGATGTCAATGGCGATACGGTCGCCGTCTTGCAGGTAGGCAATGGGGCCGCC